>NZ_JBHZPF010000102.1:0-7421 GCF_042787975.1 Peribacillus sp. YIM B13482 | reverse complement strand
GAGGTTTTTGTTTAACGATTTACCAAACTCAATCAGATCACTCATAAGGCTCAGCCTTTTTTTAAAAAGCGTTTTTACTGGGTCTATTTTGTTGTGGTTTTTTCTGGATTTTGAGCTTTTTTAATTTTCATGGGAGTTCTAGAAAGATATAGATAGCTAGTTTACATAGACAACCTTATCAGAAAGGTAAAAGGCTCCCTTTTTTCTCCATTATAATAACCAACATAAGTTTACCTTTATCATGCATATATTCATATATGGACAAGGTAGAGGGTGAAGAATTGATGACTAAACAATCTCTTTTTAAAGGAACTATGATTTTAACAGTTGCCGCATTCATTACAAAGATATTGGGATTTGCCAACGGAATAGTATTAGCAAATGTAATAGGTCCTGAAGGCGTCGGACTTATCATGATGGCAATGCCTGTTACTGGACTTTTAATTACATTAACTACGTTAGGACTTCCCATAGCTATATCTAAACTGGTTGCTGAAGCTGAAATAAAGGGAAACTATAGACGTGTAAAAAAATCCTGATTGTATCATTAGTAACTACTAGCTTATTAGGATTTATTTTAATGATTGTTGCAATTTTCGGTGCTAAGGCATTGTCTTCACATTTCTTAACAGATCAAAGAGCTTATTATTCTTTACTTGCCGTGATACCGATAGTTCCTATTGTGGCAGTTTCTTCAGTCATAAAAGGATATTTCCGTGGCAAACAAAACATGACACCCATTGCGCTATCCCAAGTAATTGAGCAAGTTGTTAGAATTGGGCTTATATTTTTTCTAGTTCAGTGGCTACTTCCTTATGGAATCGATTATGCTGCAGCTGGGGCAATTCTTTGTGGCATTATCGGGGAAGGATTTTCTCTACTATATTTATTCTCTGTATTTAAATGGTCAAAACATAAAAAATTCAAATTACACCATTCCTTTATAAAACAGATCAGCAAAGGTAAGGAAATTTTCTTCGATTTACTTAAAACTGGACTGCCGACAACTGGAAACGGCTTAATACAATCTTTTATAGGAATTATTCAGCCCATTCTGATTACACAAAGTTTGGCTCTGGCCGGTATTGGAACGGCTTTAGCTACCAAACAATATGGTATTGTGATGGGATATGCTATACCTTTAATGCTTCTTCCGGGTTTTGTAACTAATTCTTTATCAATAGCTTTAGTACCAGCTATTAGTGAATCGAAAGAGAATAATAATCATCTTCTTATTAAGAAAAGAATTCAACAATCTGTTAACATAGCTATGATTGTAGGCGTTCCATGGACAATCATTTTGTACGTTTTTGCAGAGCCTTTAACGACACTGATATATAAGTCACCAGAAGCAGGTACTTTTCTTAAAATCATGGGGCCATTCTTTCTATTACACTACTTTCGTACTCCCTTTCAAGCAGTACTGATTGGTTTAGGAAAAGCAAATACTGTCATGATAAATAATTTAGTGGCTTCTATAATATCCCTAATTTCTATAGTGTTTCTTGCTTCCAACCCTGAATTGGGGATTTATGGAGTCGCCCTATCTTTAAATATTGGATTGACCTTAGGTACATCCCTTCATTTCTTTTCAATTAAAAAATTAATTGGGTTTAATTTAAATCTAATCGATACTATCAAAGTTATTTTATCCGGTATTATTATGGGGTACGGTGGATTAATTACATTTAAATATATTGAAAATGAGACTACAAATTTAATCGTGATATTGGTTATATCTTTAACGATTTCCTTGCTTAATTATCTACTATTTCTACTTTTTTTCAAAATCATTCATTTTAAAAAATTGCATAAATAGCATACATTTAATTAACCTGCTGATCTGTGACAATAAAGTTGTTTAATTTTAAGCACCCGTTAGCTTAATATCTTATTTGGTCAGTTTAGTATTTCAATTTTTTTGCGGTCCTCCAACATAACGTATAATCGTGTTATCATTTCATCTAATTGTTCTGGAGCAAATCGTAAAAACCATACAACCTGATGAAAAGTAGCCATTCCAGAATAGATAGAATAGGGTGATACATTTTAGTCATGTATAATATGTAACGCCCTTTATTTTTATGACTTTTCTGGAATTAGGTCTTGATAAGGAGAACCCTGCTTTGTGCCTTTAGGTGTAGATTTGAAACAAATTTTGATCAAATTAATACAAGAAACCTTGAACCACTATCTGTAATTTTAGTTGCATCATTTCAATATCATCATTTCAATATCATCCTTTCACTAATTTAGAAATCATTGTACAGTAAAGGCCGTCTAATCTAAAGAGCATTCATCTTATCAATCCTTTTTTTTCTGAGAAAGATTTTTAAGCATCTCAATATATTCTTTCAATTGAGAATTAGTTAAACCTGAGATAGTTTCATAAAAGATAGATTCTTTTTCTCTTATTGCTCTTGTAGTTTTTTCACGACCTTTTGTGGTCAAGGACAACAATACACCACGACGATCTGTGGAGTGAGGTTCACTCATAACATAACCTCGATTTTTTAGCTGGCCAATAAGTCTACTTACAGAGCTTCGATCCATGGCGGTTGATTCAGCTAAAGTGCTTGCGTTAGCAGGACCATGTGAGTATAACCAACGAACAATCAAAAAAGCTGCTGGCTGTAATGTTGCGTCAAATATAGAAGCAGTTCTAACATTAAGTGCATGCGCTTCGCTTATCAACGCGTTAAGTTGTTTACCTAAATTTAGTTCAAGTTCTTCTCTAACGTCAGAGTGATTACTCATAGTTATCTCCTTCTCTATATAAGTAATTGACATATATCAATTAACTATTTATAGTTGACATATATCAAATATATTTCGTTTACCTGTTATATGTCAAGTTTATGGGGGTTAATAATGTCTGGATATCCTATTGTTGTAATTACAGGGGCTACAAGTGGTATAGGTCAGATTGCAGCAGTTGAACTTGCAAAACTTGGTGCAAAACTAGTATTGACTGCGCGTAATGAAGAGCGAGCAAAAATTACTGAAAGGTTGATTAAAAAAGCTTCACCAGCCACTGAAGTGGATTTCTATTTCGGTGATCTGTCCTAAATGAAAGATACATGTCGGATCGGTCTCGAGATAAAAGAAAACTGCCCAAAGGTTGATGTACTTATTAATAATGCGGGGATTCACGGTTTTAAACAAAGAATTACATCTGAAGGTTTCGCTGAGATGATAGCTATAAACTACCTAACACCCTGGTTACTTACAGATTTATTAATGGAATCTTTAATAAAAGCAGAAAATGGAAAAATCATTACTGTTGCTTCAGAATCATCACGTAATCATGGAAAGCTAAAATTGCCAGATGATTTGATTGATACTTCTTCCTTTAAAGCTAAAGGATCATCAGAAGTCTATGGTAAAACAAAACTCTTAAACATAATGTTTACCTATGAGCTTGCACGTCAGTTATCTAATATTAAGGTCACTGCTAACACTCTGAATCCAGGTTTCAATAATACTGGTCTAGGAAGAGATCTCTGGTTTTCTACAATATTAGGGGGAATATTGAAACTTCTAAACATCGGAAATCCTAAAAGGGGTGCTGACCTCATAGTTCGTCTAGCAACTGAACCAAAATTTAAAAATATTACGGGTAGATATTTTACAGTAGGAACTGGTGCTGAAATTGAACCAGTATATCCTGGAAATGAAAAGCTTATGCAGCAAAGTTTGTGGAAGCTTACAGAAGAATTATTACTAGATTACAAAAAAAAATGAAGCTATTTTTAATGATAGATTTTCTCTAATTCACTTTTTATTGGGATAATTTATAGTTGTTTTATCAAAAAATAGGTTTTGTTGAGCCGTATGAACAAGACATTCCTAAGAAGTTTAAATCAGATGAATGATGCAGAAAATAAACCTATACCGTGGTCTGAAATCCTGCGAATAAGCCAGTATTCGTGAGTATTATCTATTATACTGAGGGATTTTATTAAGAAAAAAGATTCTTATTGGGGTAGCATCACATGCCCATCAAGCTAACAAAGTAAATGACTAGATACGAAATGATCCTTATTTCGAAACTAGCGAGTGATGGAAAAGTAGGCATGCCAAAGAAGCCTATTAAAAAGAGATTTTTTCGCTAGGCAGCTTGTCTATGCTTCACCGTCGTTTCATACACAACCCCTAGAATATCAAAGGCGGTCATCTTCTTATTCCGATGACATTTACGACCGTTCTTTTTTAGCAGCTGATAAAGGCGATGCAGAATGTTCAAAAGTTCTTCAGTGCCAACTGCTATCGCTTGAAACAGTAACGGAAAGTAATCTTTAATCATATAAATCGCTTTGTATTCACTCAGCTCATGCTTTTTCTTTTCAAGCAAAAGCTGTCGCATTTGAAACATCGTAGAAGAACAGAGGAGAATACCAATTAGTTGTACATATAAATGGCACTCTAGGCGTTCTCTTTTCATATTTTTACATTCATCAATTTCAAAGAATGACTTCCACGTTTTAAACAATATCTCAATCTGCCAACGAAGTGAATGCAAAGAATGCACGTAGTTCGCCGGTACTTCTTCTAGCGACGTGTTCGTGATATATACATTCATGCCCATTAAACTTTTACTTTTATCCTTCATGACAATGCCTTTCTTCTTTTCACGTATCGCTTGGTTTTTTAGGCGTGTTTGCGTTTGATCATCGGTTAAACGATGGATAATGACCCGTGCTGGAAGCTTCTGATTTTGGCCAATGTATGCCTCGGGGATTTCCATCGTTTCACGAGGGGTTAGACCAGACATCATTTGTGTCATATCAAGTTGGATGTATTCTGTTTGTTTTTTTAACGTGCCATTGTTGAAGTATTCTGGCTCAGGGTTCTTGATATAAATGCGTGTAATCAGCTTCAACCGCGAGATATAGTAAGCCTCTTTATCATGAATGGCTTGTAAGTCACCTAAATCGAAATAACCAAGATCACGCAAACACAAATCGCACGCCTCTACGGTTTCAAGGCAGATGGTCCCATATGTTTTATCATTATTCTTTCCTAGTCCAAGCTGCACGTTAAGAAATTGACCACTAAGTAAATCATATTCCAATTGGATTTTCACGCCTGCCGTATTACTACTCCCACCTGAACCTTGATAGTCAGTGGCGAACTGATCAGGCAGTTGAAACACTGTCGGATCTAAAATACGGATGCGATTGAAAGTAGCCATCATGTGTGTAGAAAGCGATTGATTTGAACAGAGTTTTTGTGTGAGAAGAGAAGTGAAGACTTCTCGAAGAAATGCGACAGCTGCTGGATTAAAGCGTTGATTCAGTTCCTCTGAACTCATCAGTTATCCCAGTAGAAGCTTCTAACCGACTGCACAATTGTGTAAGTGAAGTGCTAGCGATTTCCTGACTGAGCCATACGCAAAGGGCAATGAATTCGTTTGCTTGATACTTACTAAATCGCTCGCGAGTATACACACTAAAAAAAACCTTGCTTATATCAAGCAAGAGAGATTTGGATATTCATCATATGTTTTGTTATCTAATACTCTTCCAAACCGATGTTTTTGAACTCCGCCCCATTGTTTAAAAAAGAAAGCTATTTTCTGTTCTTCACCCTGGTCGCGTATTGTTCTTACCCATTCAGTCTCCATAGAATCGACCCTGGGCCAGATTCTACCCAGTGTATATCTTTGAGATCAAGGAAGTTTAGAGGCCCAAGAAGTGGTTCAAGTGAGAGAAATCGAATATGAGCAGGCACTTTTTCTTAAATCTTTAATTCGATAAGATACATCTTCATTCTCTAAACTTGTTCCTATCCAAATATTTGGTGTCCAATGTAAGGATTCAGCCAATTCACTTAGTCGTTTAGAACGTTTCGTTAGTATTTGATAAGTATTATGTGGCGTTTCATTCATTGTTTTAAAGACTCTCTGTATAAAATCCAGCAGAACATACAATCCGACATGGAATTGGGCAGTTTTTTTATTTTATGTTTTTCTCTTTTTATAAATATAATTCAATATTGGACATTAATTCCTTCTAGAACTGCGCATTGCTCTCCGGCGGTCGTGCAGTACCATCAGGATAATTATTCCCATCATCACTCCCAAGACGCTACTTAACTCGGTGGTTAGTACATATGCAAGCGGGTACTCTAGAGCAGGTTGTGCATCGGGGCGAATGGCGGACAAGCGGTTAAAGAGGTTATAAGAGAACAGCATTCCCGACGAGATCCATGCTGCTGCCATAGGAGGGAGGAACCTCTTCGACCCGCGGCGGGTGGTCAGTACCAACAAACCCCATGCCCCCGCGAAGGCCCACACACCGGTACTCAACGACAATAGGTGCCACCATATATCGCGGTTATCCAACATAGCTGGGTTGATGCCAATAGTTCCACCAACCGCCCAGAATAGCTTAATAAATCCAAGCAGGATACAGCCAGCCGCGACAAGCCTAGCCAAGGTGATATGCAGTTTCTGGCTGTTGCCCGGGAGTAATTCAATGTCGATTGGATCAGCAAATGCCTCTGGCCAACGCGCTTTAGCGTATCCAGCTAAGGCGAAAGGTAGGCAGATGCCGACTCCAACCAGTGAGACCATTACGAAAATCTGCTCATATACCCAAACGTTGACAGCTCCTGCCTGCTGATCGCGTATCATAGCAGCAGGACCAAGCACAGGTGCTAACAACAGCATAGGAATAAGTAAACCAGTACCTACCCAGACGGGCAAGGCAACCAACCAGGCGGGCAGTCGCTCACCCCATGTCATGCTAAACGCCAATGCTAACAGGATACCAACTGCAGCTAGAACCATTGTTACTGCGTTTGCAGTGCGCCAACTTGGGTCGCCCATTTGTTCGGTCGGCATGAAGAGACCGAACGTCCAGGCGATTTTGATTAACAGATAAGGCATTAACGCTATAGCGGCACCATAACCCCAAAATCTGCGCTTCTTCATCAAATGTGAAATTGGCTGCTTTTTCATTACTGTCATGAGGACACCTCGGCTGCCAGACCAGTGAGTTCGTAAATCTCTACCTCTACAATGAACAGAGCGCTTCCATTTAAACTCTCATGTTTATTTCTATTTATAACTATAAATAAACACCCCTTAAGAATTATTATTTAAACTGTTTTAGTTTTAATGAAATATAAGACTTTTCACGAAGATAATCATTCCCCCCCATTACGCTCACCGTCAATACCCTAAAAACTGCTCTGCTCGCTTTAACTTTAACATAATATTCCAATAAGGAATCCCTTATTCTAAAAAATTGACACAAGAAGATCGCCTTCATTGACGACCTTCTTGTGTCAATAACTAATATGCCCTTACTATTATTTAAATTGGATTATTCTTTTTATAAAAGGCTCTTTTCGTAAAGATTGTTGTTTTTAAAACGAAACTATATAAGGTTGATTGGAGCGGAAGTGCGAGACTC
>NZ_JBHZPF010000101.1:0-7625 GCF_042787975.1 Peribacillus sp. YIM B13482 | reverse complement strand
ACTTGGCTACTTAAGTCCGGTGGCTTATCGAAACTTAGCCCTTAAAAAAGTTGTTTGATTTAGTGTTGACATACCACAATCCGTTAGCACCATATTGACTCATACCTACTCCGTGACCATTTCCCTTAGTATTAATAATTACCTTATTACCTTCTCTTTTAAATGTGAAATCGGAAGAATTAAGTCTTAGCTTATCTCTGATCGTCTTTCCACTATATTTCTTACCGTTAATTTCAAAAAACTTTATACGATTTCCTTTGGATTTTGAGATAACCCTGCCGATATTAACATCATTATTCAATTTAATTCCCAGCAACTCTTCAAATTTAGTTACTTGAATAGTTGTTTGGTATTGGAATTTAGGAGATTGTATGTCCCAAGGACTTTCAACGCTTTTTAGATATGGCGTTTTATTACCCCAATAATCCTCAGAATTCTCCGTATATCCATTACTGGTCGAAAAGAAAGAAGCATCGATTGGTTTCTCATCATAGGTTAAAATCTTACCTTTTGTCGCTTCAACTGCTTTTTGTATTTTAGAGATATTTGATTTATAATTTTCTCCCCACTCATTAGCCAGTTCTTTTTTACTTTTATATACTTGATGGTATTGAATATTATCAGTTATATCAGTACCGCCTGGTAAATTAATTTTAGAATTAGAAAGCATTTGTTTAACTAAAAATGTTCTAGCTGCTAAAGATTGAGCCTTTAATGCCTCTAATTCAAAAGTAATTGGCATTTCTGAAGCAACAACACCTACAACATATTCTTCTAAAGGGATATGTTCAATCTCTTTAGTGTTTGTCCTATAAACTGACACGTCGATGGATGGTTCAGTCGAATTTTTATCGTTTTTACTTTCTTTAATGTCAGTTGAAGCAACAATATTCTGTTTTGTAGATGCTTGTTTTGGATTGTTTGAAAATGAAACTACTAAAAGAGAAGGTACTACTAAAATTAAAGAAAATATTGTAAGAACTATCCACATTAATGGTTGAAATTTATTCATCATTCCTCCTTAAAATAAATCACTTTTTTTAAGATTATGAATTAACCCTTCTTTATATTACCAGTTTTAGGAAATGGTAAAACTTAGATAAGACTTACCAATTATATATATCCATTTTAACAATACTTATTGAATTCCTCAGTTTGATACGAATATCTCTCGAATGCTCACTTATTCGCAGGATTTCATAACCCTTGTAATTGGATTTCCGGGTAATTGAAATGAGATCAGATCATTTTGGCCTCGTGAAGGCAAAGTTAAATAAAGGGGACATTTCGCTCATGAAGCCTGTATATGAAAATAAAAGATTTAACCCCAACACATTATCAAAAAATCATTAATAAACTCGCTGATCAAGAAAATAGTAAAAGAACAGTAGAAATCATCCACACTACTCTTTCCAATGCGATGAATAAAGCCGTTTCTCTTGAAATGTTATCTAAAAACCCTTGTTCCAGAGTGACTATCCCTAATAAGGCAATAAACCAAATAAAAGAAGATGAAGATTTAGAATATCTAAGCAAAGATGAAGTGATTAGATTTTTAGATGCTGCTCTAAAAGAAAATTGGAACTATTTTATTTTATTTAAAACACTAATCGATACTGGTTTAAGAAAAGGTGAAGCTTTAGCTCTCCAGGTACTGGATTTAGATTCCACTGATAATAAAATTAAGATCTACAAAACTTTAAATTATGATGTTTTGAACATTGATAAAATGTTCGATCCACCTAAAACTGAAACATCGTATAGAAAAATTTTAATCGACGAAAGCCTTGCCGCTCTGTTAACACGTCATGTCATTAAGAAAAAGGAAATAAAGTTGAAATTGGCAGAAAGGTATCAAAACAACTCTTGTTTTCGAACGAGGGAATGGCCTCCCCTATTCTAAATCCACCTTACACAGAGCATTTAATCGCATCTGTAGAAAAGCCGGAATTACAAAACATATAACCATTCATGGTTTACGACATACACATGCAGTGCTCCAGCTTGAGGCTGGTGCGGATATGAAATATGTTCAGAAAAGATTAGGTCATGGCAGCGTTGCTATAACTTCTGATGTTTACGCACATATAAGCAAAAAACTTGAAAAGAAAAACATGGATAAGTTTGAGGAATACACCAAGGGATTAGATGTAGGGAAAGAAATGTTGTCGTTTTTAGGATTACTTTGTATTGTGGTCACAATATTTTTTATAATTGCCGCAGTCATATCAGCTTTTAGAAAAACAAGGAAAGTTAAGAAAAGATTATTGACAGCACTTGGGTCATTCATTTTATTTTTCATTTTTTACGCTGTTTGGATGTCACTTGAAGGAGAAAAACCTTCAGAAGTAACTCAAGAGAAGACAGCGAAAATTACAAAAGACGAATATAAAAAAATTAAAGATGGTATGACTCTTGAAGAGGTTAAAACTATAGTAGGTGGAAAAGAAAAAAGCCAAAATAAATTCGATGATTTTGTGGAATATAATTTCGATGGCGAAAATGGCGTTGAAAGTGATGCATATGTAATACTGGATTTTAACTATGATAAAACATTAGACAAGAAAATCGAGATTGGACTATTATCACCTCGAGATGATACTGAAGTATCGACGGAAGAAGATACGGAAGAGGACCCTACAGAGAGCTTAAAAGATCATATAGAGTATCAACTTACCGAAGATAATGATTTTAATATTGTCAATTTAGAGGTCAATGAGCATATGGGGACCGATATTGAAAACGATAACATTGTTATCCTTACACTTTTGGGAAGTGAAAACCTAACAGCTAAGATGAAAGCCAACGGATTGTTTGAAGACAGCAATGTAGTATTTCAGAGTTTGTTTGAAAATACAGACGTGGAAGAAGCTGTTTTGTTTTGGCAACTCCCTGTTACAGATTCAACAGGGAACACATCAGATAAAAATGTACTGAAAATTACACTAACTCGAGATACATTTGAAAATATAAACTGGGAAGATTTCGATTCTCATGATTATAAAATTGTTGCAGAAGATTATGAGGAATTGATCCAGTTTTCCGGAATAAAAAGCCCTCTCACACGAGAAGGGCTTTTAGAGTGTAGACAAATATAATATAGAAAGAGGAGTGTTTTGAATGACAAAACGAGGTACAGAGGTACATTGTATAAGATAATATTTTTTTGAAAAGTGTACGTAAAATTTAAAAAGCCATACATGGCTGTATTAAAAAAGCCCACATCGAATTTTATTAAAAGTCAAGATATTTTATTAATGACTTGATAAAAAGGAAGAATTATATAATGTTGCACATTATATAAGACAAAAAAAGAAGGATAGATAAAATTTGCTTTATCTATCCTTCTTTGTACTACATATGACCTCATTTACTACAACAACATTAAGATTTACTACAATAAAATAAAAAATTCGTTGTTCAATTAAAGCGCCTTTTAGTGGAACAACATAAAGGGCGTTTTTAAGTATGATTTTGTTTTAAAGTTTGATCATTTTCCATACTTCTTATAGAACTAAAGCACCCGTTAGTTTAAGTGTTATACTTCACAAATTATTAAAAAATATTTAATTCTAGAAATTCATCAGTTTCCATAAAACCAAACTTCTTATACACAGGTCTACCCATTTTTGAAGCCCCAAGCCATATTTGTGAAATACCTGAAATCTTAACTTCATCAACTAATTTAGTTAACAGCTTTGTTGCGATTCCTTGCCCACGATAATTTTCATTAGTATACATATTTGTGATATAAGCCTTTTTTCCAGTCTTATTGGTGTAACAAGGTGGAAATTCATAAAAAATTACTGCACCACAAGCTATAATTTCTTCATTATCTTCCACTAGCCATTGAATTAAAGTACCATCACTTAGTTTATTTTTAAAGAAAACATATAGTTCTCTATCAATATCTATATTAGATTCTATCCCCTCATCAACTAATTGCTTTTTTCTTAACTCGACCAATTTATCAATATCATCGATATTTGCTTTACGATATTTCAACTTCTCACAACTCCTTTATAAAATTACAACTGACCAGCCCCATAGCATACCTTTTATATGTTAATCCAAAGAAAGTAACTGAATTATTGGTTTAAATCCATATGTTATTTTCAGCAGTTAGTTTTAAATTAGTTTCACCAGTGTTGACTACACCTTTAGGCTCTACCAGCATTATATGGCATTCCTTTTCAGCATAAGGCTTATGCTCCACACCTTTTGGTATCACATACATTTCTCCTTTGGAAAGTTTAACCTCTCCATCGCGGAATGCGATGGACATCTCGCCGTCTATCACGATGAATGCCTCATCGGTGTCTTTATGATCGTGCCATACAAAATCCCCCAGAATCTTAACTAACTTAAACTGATAGTCATTCATTTCACCAATGACTTTGGGCGACCAGTGTTCACTGAATTTGGACAGTTTCTTGCTTAGATTAATAGCATTATAATTGATATAAATCCCCCCAGAACTATTCTTACCCTTATTTTACAACTTCGATAGATTAATTACTATTTTGATTAAGATCTCAAAAGTTTCTGCTGTCTTCCACAAAAATGGCCCAATTGTTGAGCAAAGATCAAACAGCACTCTTGAACTAAACTGCCCCGATAGTTGCATAAGAAGAAGCTGCCTTAAAGACAGCTCCGATCTTCAGCTAACGCACCCGTTAGTTCAGTAAGACATACTGTCCAAGCTATCACCATAAAAAAGCCAACTTTATAAATATCTACCTTAATACAGGAGGGATTTCGGTTTTTATTGGGGTACCGCCACATGCCCATCAACTTAAGCATTCAGAATTACCCCAAAACGAAAAAATGAGCTTTTTTGCTACAAGTTAGCAAAAAATTTCGTTCTGGGGGTATTTACTTTTCTTAGCTTGATAGCCATATGTGTACTACCACGAATAGAACGGTACCTTTTATATATTTTCTTTCGTAATATTAACCCCATATTCCCTATAAAAATCTAAAATTGCAGATGCATTCACACCCAAATCTAATAGATTTTCCGGAAAGTAAATTTCAGAATCCGGAACCACAATATCAGATGTTTGTAAAATGTTCTCTGCTTGGACAGCTGCTCCTAAAGCAGTAAGATGTGTCTGTCCTAACGGATCTGATATGTTCACACATCGTCTATGCAATACACCAGTAGCATCATAACCTTTAAGATGAATAACTATGTTATGTGCACTTCCCCTTCCGGGTTTATAGAGAATATTTTTCCGTAAATTGGTAAATTTTTCTCCACTAATCATTTTCCAAATCCCTGTATTCACCAGAGAAACCAGTCCATATGTAGATATTTTACTATCAAAAGCAATACGAAAGTTAGTCGAAACAGCATGAATTGATTCTGGCAGGGTTACGTGATCGGGAGTATCCAAACGATAACATTTGGTTATATAACCGTTTGGAAAGCGGACTTTGATTGGATTAGTCATTGGATAAGCCTGTCGCATTCCCTCTCGAGCTTTGACTTCAAACGGAATAGTTAACCGGTCCATATACGCTGTTGAATTTGGTCCTGCTTTGTCTTGAAGAGAATATAGTGCGTTGATATCAACCGTAACCTCTTGAAGATCTTTTGAATAAATTTTAGAAAAAAGGGCTGCTGTCCCCCCCATCCACCCTGAAGCTAATACAACAGGGGATTGGACCTCAACATTTTTTAATCGATCAATAGAACTCTTAAAGCGTTCAGTCCAACGAGTAATGTCAACCAATGGAATTTTTTTTCGAACTGCAGATAGGAGTAGTCTATCTTGAGGGTCATTAACCGCATTAACAACTAATGTGAAATTATCATCCAAATTTCTTAAAGGATCATCTGTTGTGTTGTCTACCTTGACTATTTTTACTCTCTCTGATTCAAAAGGTAACGCTTTCCCTAAGGTTCTTCCTCCTAATCTAATTTCCAAATCAGGATGTCGATCATGTAAAATTCGAGCAATTTGACTACCAACAACTCCATACCCACCAACAATTAATACTGTTTTTTTATTCATCTGAAACCTCCATTTTAATTAGTGTGAGATTATAAGTTTAAATGATTAAAAACTTAAACCTTTTAACATATTATCGCTAAAAAAAGGGACAAAAGGTGTCCCTAAACTATAAATGAATACCTAGTTCTTACATTCATCTTCAACTAAAGAAACAAGTTCTTTTAAAAGATTTATTGTTTCATTAAATTCAAGACAATAATACATTTCAGTGCCTTTTTTCTGAACTTGAAGTAACCCTGATTGTTTCAATATTTTCAAATGATGAGATACAGTAGGTCTTGACATAGGAATATTCTCAGCAATTTGCGTCACATTCAAGCTATCTTTATCAATTAAAAGTGATACAATTTGCTGACGAGTTGGATCCCCCAACCCTTGAAAACATGGTCTTAAATTTTCTAAAATATGCATTACTTTATCATTACAGTTCATTTCGCTAACATTACCTTCCGTTTAAGAATTTAATCATTTAAACGTATTATAAATTACATTACTATCTAATGCAATAAAGGGGTACCACCACATGCCCATCAAGCTAAGTTTAAACAATACCTTCAAAAATGAAAAAACGCTATGCTTATCGTAAGAAGTTTACGAGAAAGGATGGTGTTTTTTTATGAATCCTATCGTCTCCAGTGAACTGACACTTTTTGCAAAAGAATTACAACGTTTTCTATCCCCAATAGTCCTACAAGAAACGGCCAAACAGGTGGGCTTTGTACAACGATCTAGTAAGTATCAAGCAAATGGACTTATCGCCCTGTGCGTTTGGCTCAGCCAAGAAGTCGCTAGTACATCACTTACGCAATTATGTAGTCGTTTGGAGGCTTCCATGGGTGTACTAATAAGCCCAGAAGGGCTGAATCAGCGCTTTAATCCAGCAGCTGTCGCATTCCTCCGAGAAGTCTTTACTTCACTCCTAACACAAAATCTCTGTTTAAATCATTCGCTTTCTTCACACATGATTTCTGCTTTCGAACGTATTCGGATTTTAGATGCGACTGTATTTCAGCTACCTGATTCCTTCGCCACAAATTATCAAGGCTCTGGAGGGAGTAGTCATACTGCAGGGGTGAAAATCCAATTGGAATACGATTTATTAAGTGGCCAATTTTTAAACGTACAGGTAGGACCAGGAAAAAACAATGATAAAACATACGGTACAATCTGCCTTGAAACTGTAGAGAAAGGCGATTTATGTTTACGTGATCTTGGTTACTTTGATTTAGGAGACTTACAAGCCATTCATGATAAAGAGGCTTATTATATTTCTCGGTTGAAGTTAAATACACGTATTTATATCAAGAACCCTGATCCAGAATTTTTCAACAATGGCACGTTAAAAAAACAAACCGAATACATCCAGCTTGATATGACACAAATGATGTCCCGTCTAACCTCTGGTGAAACACTGGAAATCACTGAAGCATACATTGGTCAAAATCAGAAGCTTCCAGCACGTGTCATGATCCATCGTTTAACCGATGATCAAACGCAAACACGCCTAAAAAACCAAGCATTCGAGAAAAGAAGAAAGGCATTGTCATGAAGGAGAAAAGTAAGCACTTGATGGGTATGAATGTCTACATAACGAATACATCACCA
>NZ_JBHZPF010000100.1:0-7784 GCF_042787975.1 Peribacillus sp. YIM B13482 | reverse complement strand
CAAATATGGACGTAACGCTTAGTTTCTAATTTGATATTTCAATGACCTGTTGGCTTAATGCTGGCGGGTCTTTTTTTATTACTGCTGAGGGAGGATTGAAGAATGGCTTACTATGATACCGAAGAACAAGAGACCGTAATTGTGTACGAACCGGCTACTAAACTATGGGATATCTACACGACCGTACCCAAGCACATAAATAGGCTGAAAAACGCCCATATAGAGTCGATTTCCGATGTGGAAAAGGATGCCGAAGGTAAAACCATTGGATTACGTTTGAAGGTTGGAAAACTGCCTTCAAGCTATGTTTTTAACAGATAAAGAGGGAGGGAATAACATGGCTGCAGGAACTAAGAAACGTAAAAAACGCATGAAGAGACAGTTA
The DNA here is from genome assembly GCF_042787975.1 of Peribacillus sp. YIM B13482. NCBI lineage: Bacteria > Bacillati > Bacillota > Bacilli > Caryophanales > Bacillaceae > Peribacillus > Peribacillus sp. YIM B13482. The sequence continues at coordinate 7,399 of NZ_JBHZPF010000100.1, read as the reverse complement.
CAGAAGCGATTCAAACAAACGTCAGGTCCAGTCTCCATTGAACCAAAGAAGGATTTCAAGGCCCATTTGCTGTACAAAGGAAAATACGAGGTAGAAAATCAAGCATACCAAGCCCAACTTGATGCTGTATATGGGGGCAAGGTGCAACCTATTGAGAGATTCATAAATCAGAAAGCGGTGATTTTTCACCATTGTAGCGAATGTGACAAAGAGTTCTATGCCAGACCAAAATGGTTACTGTCCAAAGAAGATCAGCGTCATGATTGTTATTCGTCTTCGATACCAACAGGTGTCGCTAAGAAAACCCAACGAATAGTATCAGACGAAGATATATTAAAAATGTGTACGTTGTTCGGCAAAGGTATCAGCACCACTAAAATAGCTACTGAAATAGGTGTGAGTCGCCCCACGGTGAATAAATATCTAAAGCAAGCGGGAGTTAAGTAAAGCACTTATCCTGCTTATTTTTGGGGGTACTTGTGGAACGCGTAATTCAGCAACAGCAACCCGATTCCTATGATTCCGGAAAAAAAGGTTACGATAAATCCCTGTGGAGTTCTAACCACAACACTATAGATGAAACATGCCGTGAACGCAATGACGATAAGGATGTGTATCAATCGGTATCTGGTCATTAAAGCACCTCTTTTTCATTAGTTAACTTGCCATATTATACCACTTTAGAGTTATGGAAACCCATCGCGAAATTTTTCAGGGATGCATCATGCGTACCTAGTTGCAATTTCAGTAACCACCCCTCCGCCATTTCAAATCGGCAATACAATTACCCAGCAAGCAAAAGATAATTGCAGTACTGACCTCAACAGAGACATTCCATAATATGGTAACACACTTATCGTTCCGCCAGCTATCCAATTTACGCGAGAGAAAGGGGGTGTGGCAGAGGTCGACCCCATGGGGGAGGACTTCAACATATTGGGACGTTAACGGATCTCATGGCAGCCGTTCACTTAATGAGGGTATATCTAGGTGTGATTGATTCGTTTTCTATTTCTATTTTGAGATGCACATTTGAGATGGCTTCATGCCTTGTTCCTACGTTGTCCATTCAGTAGTCCCGTATGTGTTGACAATCGAGACTGTCTATCTGTGTGTGTTGGCATCTCACGCACCTCACTATCACTTACCATTACTGGGTTTGTTTGCCTTTTTAGGTATAGTATCGCTAATCTGCTGTTTGTGGTGGTAGGGTCTGTATCGAGGTCACATTCATTGTCCACTGTATGGACGTACTGTTGAGTTAGTGACATTGGTTAATCCCAGCTGTACTGAGGGTTGGGGTGCTGTTAATTAGGTGAGGCTATAGAGTTCTGTAAAGAAATGTAGTCAATTCCTTAAAGGAAGATACTAAAGAAATCTCCCTAAAGAAAGTACTCTTATAGGGAGGTGACAACAGTGTGCTTATACATATTATTGCTAATGCTGACTTACATTTTTAGTCTCTGAAATAACGGTGTCTAGCCCACGGAATCCTCCCTCGGTAGATTTAACACGCATATTTGCTGTGTTGCACGAAGTCATTTCCTCGCAATGCGGACATTGTGCTATGTTTCCAATAAGTGTTGATGACATCAAAGATTCCATATCACCAAAAAATATTGGTGAGTTGAACCACTGTACGCATTTTCTGTTTAAACAAAGAATTTGAATTTCAGTTATTTTATCCATTTTTTCACCCCCCCCCTTTCAACCTACAACTTTCGATACGAAGGAAGATTATTCCTTCTTTGAGGGGGATACAAATTACTTAGTGAAAGAGTACCTCACAAAAGTTACTCGGACTATGCCTTATACTCTGTTTTGTGTATATTGGTGTATTGTATATTCAAAACTAGTTTACATAATCACCACTATGGGAAGTTGATGGGTTGCATAAATCCCTTCATATCAACGTTTGTGTAAGTGTGCGTTTTTATCATTTATGCGTGATTCTATACATTGTTGATTTAACGGGCTTTTGGAGGTCGTCATTATTTTATTTCCCACTATTTCTTGCATAAAGGGAAGAGTCGTTTTTGAGGTTCTTTCAGGGTGTTTATTATTTGTGCACGCCTGAAACGGAACATTAGTTCGCACTTTGTCCCGCCTAGCTTTTTATCAATTTGCCCATTTTTAAATCCACAAAAAAGCATAAAAAAGTTTGGGGATGCTGTCTTTAAAGCCCCCGTGCAAGCATTAAAAAACACCCATAAGGGTGCTTATTTTTGTTGGGGAATGATATTTTTGGTTCTTATAAAGCTTAAAAACTCTCTGCCGTAAGCTAAAACTTCATGCTGTGTCTCTGGTTCAAACCATTCTTTTCCGTCCAAATCATCAAACTTTGTTGGTATATGAATTAGATCCATGCTTTTCAGTTTAGTATCGATGTTCTTTGAATACGTTTGGTACTCTGGTCTATTTACATTTTCCTTAGTCGGATAAACTTCATCCAAACCAGCATGATAGAAAAGTCTTCTGACATGTCCATATCTCAAACTTCTTAATGTATCAAAATGATTATAGATTATGTTTTCGTCTGGATTTTCCTCAAAATAGACATGCTGAAACCCATTTAAAATATAGAGAATTTTAGCATCCTCATGTTCTTCAATAAAATCTGCAAAGACAATAGGCCCTATCTTTTCTTGAATGAATTCTTCCGGAAACTTGCTTGTTCCATTTAAATAAGTGAGTGTTCGTAACTGTGGGGCATATTCCTTTACCCGTCTCTCTATCTGATTAAGTTTTCTTTTGAAAAAAAACTTGTTAACATACGGCATCATTTCGATTGATTCTTTAAATAATGCAAAGAAACTTTCTCCGGCTAACTTGGTAATGGGTCCTTCTAATTCAGAAATATCATTCATTTGATTTCCCCCGTTTCACCTACTTCAATTCGGTAGAGAGGGGCGATAGTCCTGCATACCGGGGTACTCATTAACCTGACGATAACTTAATTCGTCCTTACAGCCACTTGTTTTCCGGTATAGCGTAAAAACTCATAAACTATCGAATTAACTTGTATTTTGACTAAGAGTATTGGATAATAAATGAAAATAAATGGACGTAAAAAAGAACCTCAACGTGTCACAGTGGTACGCCAATACCCTGTAACCGTTCCCCCATCTCGTACATGGGAAAACACTTGTCGAAGTTCTTTGTAACTTACATATTAGTACATTCATTTTAGTGTATTTTATTGTTAGTTTCAAGGAAAAAATGTGGTTTCTTTCTATTAGACACATTTAAAGGCATTGGTTTCCCTCTATAGTTATTGGGAAATCGGTGTCTTTTTATTGTCCTCTAAGGGAGAGAAATACCATGATGTTACTTGCTGGAAGAATTGAGAACTTTAAAGAGTACAGCCAATTTGATAGTCTGAAAGCCTTCAATACCACGATAGAAATGTTCCTAGCTGACCATAAGAAAGATTTCAGTAAGGGCGAACTGGTGGCATTTAAACGATTAGTACGTTACTCCGCGAAGTATTTCGGGGTTGCCAATGCTAAGATCGGGACGCTATTGAAAACAATCAATGAAAAATTAAATGGATTCGGCATCAGTCGTTCCACGTTCGAACGTATGCTGAGGAAGGCAAAGGATTTCGGAATCTTGACCGTGAAGAACACCGTTAAACGTAAGGGTGGCAGAGGTCACAATGTGTTTGTCTTCAACACAATTGACGCATTGAGAGAGAGAAAATTGACGCATTGCGAGGACGCTGTAAAGCCATGCGAGAGTAAGGGCGAACAGCCGAATAATGAAAAGGAATCTATTGTTCTTTTAGAATCTAGTAAAACAAAACAAGAAAGTAATACATACATAAGCGATAATAAAATTGTTACATATGTGGTTAATAGAGTCACTGATGCAATCAAGGAAGGTTCGACCATTACGTACATATCCAGTTACGTTGATAGAGTTTTCAGGTCATTGGAACGTCAAGCGTTATATGCTGAGAATAACCGTCAAAAGGCATTAAGAAAGAAACGTGAGGAAGAGGCACGTAAATTTTTAAATCCAATCAAGGACGTACCATTGGTTAACTGGTTAGACATGTAAGGGAGACTCGTTATGACAAGAAAGATGTGTGTTTACTGTGGGCGTTGGTATGACATGAAGACTATGACCCCGTTATTTGAACAGAACAAAGATCATATAGATTACTATTGTGAGGGATGTTACCCAGCGGTTAAAAGTAACGTGGCAAAACTTCCTTATTCCCATCTGTTTAAATGGGGGGAGAGAGGCAGCCACAACGAAAAATAACCCCTGACAACTTTTTTAAGGCTGGACTCAGGGGCAGGTAGCTACTTTTCAAATATTACTATCCCCATCAAACTGGATACTATTCATTGGGCCTGGAATCGGGCGTGGGGCAAATTCGTGACCCGATCTTTAATCTTGTCCTTTTTCTTTCATCCCTTTCCCTTTCTCTTATGATAGTGGTCTTTTGAAAAACCCATTCTCTTATTACTTATGTCTTTATATTATGTCTTTGTATTATGTGTATATAACGGGCAATATCTTCACCACGGAAGTAACCTTTCTGCACTACTAAGGTGCAAATACTGCCCTATATAATCCCTGGAATGAGGATTAATAACTTTTATAATCCCTACCATGTGTGCTTATTACTTCGAGTCTTTGCTTATCCTGTTCGGCTTCAATTTCAAGCTTGCTGATTTTAAGATCCAACTTAGCTTTTAATTCTGGAACTAGTTTTTCCAGCACTTCCTTTTCATGTGGAAGGTTCACGTAATACCGATTCTTATTGGCATATCCTGATGCCTTCTCTTTTCTAATGAGTCCAACTATTTCAAGTCGCTTTGTCGCTGCTTTGACAGTTCTGGGGGTAATTCCGGTCCAAATAGCCAACTGGTTTACGGTAGGAAAAGCATATCTCTTTTGGTTGTTGTCATTTTTCAATAGAAGAATGTACACGGCTAATTCATTTCCTGAGATGAGTCCAAACCCTAAATAACTGAAAATCGAATGGGGCACTTGTTCATAGTTCTTTTCCACGTTTCCTTTGCAACGGATATGAGTACCTTTAATTTTTGGTGTATTGTTTGTCATGTTCAATCAATCCTTTTCAGCTTTGATAGTGTAAGATTTTCACCTTACCTATTTCCGTACTTGCAGAAAAGGATTGAAATAGGACATTTAATTTGAGGATTATTTAAAATTTACTTTGTATGCCTCCATACGCTAATTCTGAGGCTTTTAAATTTAAAACTAGTAGTTCAATTAGGAAGAAACACTAACGCCTCTGTACGGGGTGATTACGAGGCAAATAGAAGGGGTGTTCTAAAATGAGTGAAATTGAAGAACTAAAGATAATTTTGGAAAACATTTTCAGCGATATGAACAAACAGTTCGGGGGAATCCAAGAAGAGTTCCAAAAGGTTAACAGTCGCTTAGATGAGGTAGAAAAAAAGTTAAATAAAGAAAACGGTGAAATTTCGGAACGACTGAAACGAATTAGTGCCAATTTAGAAGGTAACAGCAAAGACTAAAGCGAAATAACTAACCAGAGGTGATCTTAAATGAAAGTAAGAGAAATTCTAGAGTTAACTCAAACAGTTAAGTTGGCGGTTATTGCTAAGGAACGGCTAGATTTTGGTGAAAAGAAAGCTGTTGCAGCGATGAAGGCTGCTGGCTGCTATTCCATTTCTGGTAAGCCCGGCTGGCACTTCAATGGTGATGAAAGCGTATTGGAAAAATCCATTTATGACTTTGTTCCACCAACCAAACGAAAAGCCAAGGCTGATAATACTGGTATTGAAACTGGCAAAGCTACTGGTATTGAGGCTGGCACTAGTGCTATTGCTAGTACCGGTACTAGTGAGAGTGTTAAGACTGGTAATAGAACTAGCGGTAATGCCGGTAAAGAAACGGCGTTTAAAGAGGTTGCGACAGGTATTGATACTGGTTTCGGTACTGGTACTGTTGTCAGTGTTAATGCTAGTACTAAAACCAGTACTGATACCGGTACTAGTACGGACATATTAGACCGTTTGTTTGAGGGCTTACCAGCGACTACTGATAAAAAAGAGGTCAGTTTTTATTTGACTCATGATGTAATAGAAGTGATAAATCGGGCGAAGAAAGGCAACAGATCGGACCTGGTCAATGAAGCACTACGGAAGGTGTTCAGAGAAAAAGGGTGGTTGTGACCTGTAAATGGAACCCCCGCCACAATCTATAAAGTAAGCAGGCTTATGGTTTGCTACGGACGGTTAATAGACATGGATCCTTTGATTAAAGTGTTGGGCTTAGTGCCTGACGCTTTTTTTAATGCCGTGAAGTCATATCTTATTACCTAATAAAGAGGTGAGTACTATTAAAATCACAGTTGAAATGTTGCCTTATTTATATGCGTGTCGTGAGTTAAATCAGTTTGAATTTGCTGAGATCATCGGCGTTCACCAATCCTATTTATCTTTGGTTCAAGCTGGACAAAGGCCCATGACCCCACAATTTGAAACAAAAATATTGCAAGGCATTGAAAAGCTAAAAGTCAGTTCAGAGGAACTTATCCATATTTCTCGTATGGTTGAAATCCGAAAAAGTCGAGGGTACCACTGAATTAGTGCTATCTGAAGCAAAAAAACAAATTTTAAAAGGTGGTTATTACTATGTCAGAATTTAATCCAGAATTTATCAAAGCGTTGGCACATGGTGACAACGAGGCCCATGAACAAATTAAAGAGTTACCGTTAACAGTCAGAATGGCATTAGGTACAGCTATTGAAAAGTTGAGACGTGACGAAAACATCATTCCAATGAGTGGTGGAATGTCAATTTTCGAACAGAAGAAAAGTAGCTATGTTGATGATGATGCAGTCGGAAAAGCATTAGCTGAACGTATCCAACGAGAAAAGGAAATTGAAGCTAAAAAGGAAAAAGACCGAGAGGCATTCATTGAACAAGTGGCTAAAGAACAAGCAGGCAGGGCGAGGGCTGGCCTTAGAAGATCAGACCGTTAATTAAAACTAAAATTGAAAAGGATGGATGAAGAATGTTAAACGATTTATTTTATGGAATGCGTGATATTAGAAATGAATATAAAGAGGTTGGCGTAACAGCCACTAAAACTGGTGAGACAATCAATTCACTTGATAGGCAATGTAACGTGCGTGTGGACGTGGAAGGGTTAGATGGTGACGCTAGTCTTTATATTAAGTTTGAGGAATCTAATGATGGTGTTATTTTTAACGAGATTGGTACTTTCCCTATTCCTGATGCACATCATGGCGTACTCTTCGCTACATTTAAAGATCATGTCCGTTACCAGCTAAATGTGGGTGGTACTAATCCAAATATGGACGTAACGCTTAGTTTCTAATTTGATATTTCAATGACCTGTTGGCTTAATGCTGGCGGGTCTTTTTTT
>NZ_JBHZPF010000010.1:0-109078 GCF_042787975.1 Peribacillus sp. YIM B13482 | reverse complement strand
TAAATAAACAAGCAATTAACGATAAAAATCAAAATGGGGAATGAGCAAAAGCTCTCCCCCATTTTGTCAACAGCCCCAATACGGCCTTTTTTTTATTAGTGTTTTATTTGAACGTAATTACGATTGTTGGAAACATATGATAGGAAAGAGGGGCGACTGAGGATAGAGTGGCAGGTCACAGTTTTGCTTTTCCATCTAATTTTAGACATTTCTTATTGAACTTAATTACAGATATGGGTAAAGAGATATTTGTTGCAGTAGCAACCAGTCTGATCCTGTCTGTGTTCGCCTAGAAACGGAAAAAGAACCACTCATCCTCCCAAGATGGCAATGGTTCTTATTTTGACGATTAATTAAGTTAAAAGGAATTGACTTTTTTTTACTGATGTGGTATGTTAATTCCAATCTAAGAAAAGGTGTGGTGTTTTATGTCGGGAGTAGGTATCAACTAATTTAGTTGAATAAGGTATTTAATCACTGATTGGTCAGTGGATTAAGTATGCCTTTTTCCACAGTGCAATTCTGCATTGTTGGATACCTACCTTAAGACTGCTTCCTTTTCCATAAATCGTGTAACATGTAGGTGTTACGACGAAAAGCATGGTGGGATTTGTCCTATCATGCTTTTTTGTGTACGCGGTTCTATTCGAGCTGCCCAATTTGTTATCGATTGTAGGTCCTTATCTATAGATAAGGCCGATGCCCGCAGGAGCTTTCTACTCAAATGGCTTGTTCATTTGTAAAGGTAGGGGGACTTTTGCGGGCATTTTTTGGATTCTGGGAATTTTAATCACTCACTCATTCAAGGGGGATCATTAGATGAATAAAATGACTTATGAAAAATTACAATATATCCAACTCAAGGAAATGGTGAAAAACCATTGCGTAAGCGGATTGGGAAAAGCGTTATTGGATCAGCTTAAGCCGAGCAGCCATTTGAATGTCGTTAAAAATCGTTTAAACGAGACCACGGAGGCAAGGAATTTACTGAATGCGGAAAGTCATATTCCCTTAAAAGGCATTTCACATGTTGGCTACCATATCGACAAATTGGAAAAGGGAATGATATTGGAGCCATCAGAGTTAGTGGCGATAGCAGACTTCTTAAGAGGCTGCAGGAATATCAAGAAATTCATGACCGATAAAGAGTTCTTTGCACCAACACTTCATTCCTACGCCCGCTCGATGACTGAATTCAGGAGCATTGAAGAAGAAATCCAATTCACCATAAAGGGAAATGCTGTCGTTTCCGAAGCAAGCAAGGACCTGAAACGCATCAGGAACCAAATCATCAAGACAGAAAGTAAAATAGAGGAACGGCTGAATAAGTTCTTGAAGAGCGGAGCCAATAAGGAGTTCATTCAGGAATTCTTCATAAGCAAAAAGGATGACCGCTACACCATCCCGATCAAAGCCTCCTATAAAAATCAGGTGGCAGGAACGATCGTGGAAGTATCTGCAAAAGGGGCTACCGTGTTCATTGAACCTGCCTCTGTGACGAAATTGAATGTAGAATTGGCAAGTTTAAAAGCGGAGGAGTCGATGGAAGAGTATCAACTTTTGGCCACATTATCCGGAACGGTTTTCGAGCAATTGAAACCAATCAAGATAAACATCGAGTTAATCAGTCAATATGACATGATCTTCGCAAAAGCCAAGTTCAGTAAAAGCATGGATGCGATCGAACCGAAAATCAATGATCATGGTTATATTAAGTTAAAAGGCTGTAAACATCCCCTTTTGCCACAAAACAGTGTACCTTTGGATTTTGAAATCGGTAATGATTATCGCAGCTTGATCATTACAGGCCCTAATGCCGGTGGAAAGACTGTCGTCCTGAAAACGATCGGCATCCTAACGTTGGCTGTCATGTCAGGACTGCATGTTGCCGGGAAAGAAGGGACGGAGCTTGCCGTCTTCGATCAAGTATTTGTCGACATCGGTGATAACCAAAGCATTGAAAATGCACTGAGCACGTTTTCATCGCATATGAAAAACATCTCGGAAATCATGGGGGCATTAACCAATAACTCATTGCTGCTGTTCGATGAAATCGGGAGCGGAACGGAACCGAATGAAGGCGCCGCTTTAGCGATTGCCATCCTTGAGGAATTTTATCAAAGGGGCTGCATAACCATTGCGACGACCCATTATGGTGAAATCAAGCGCTATTCGGAAATACACAGTGATTTCATGAATGCGGCCATGCAATTCAACAGTGAAACACTTGAGCCAAAATACAAGCTGTTGATTGGTCAATCCGGGGAAAGCAATGCCCTCTGGATAGCAAAAAAAATGAATGTCCGTGAAAAGGTTTTGCAAAGGGCAAAGCTTTATATCGGCAATAAAGACTATGACTTGAAGCGTGTCCAGGAAGGTAAAATCAAAAAAGCGAAGGTATCGGCGGTTCCAAAGGAAGCATTGTATGAATTTGAAGTCGGCGACAAGGTGAAGGTAAGCGAACTGGATGATTATGCGATTGTTTATAAGAAAAAGGACTCATATAATAATGTCGTCGTACTTTTCGAAGATACCTTCATGGAGGTTCATGCCAATAGGCTCGAGCTTGAAATAAAAGCCGTCGATTTATATCCGGAAGGCTATGATCTGAGTTCTTTATTTGTCAGTTATAAAGAAAGGAAATTGAACAGGGACCTTGAAAGAGGATCAAAAAAGGCTTTAAAGAATGTAGCGGCTGATATCCGGAAGAAACTTGGTGAATAGTACGGTTATGGAGCAGTAAAAATATCGAAGAAAAGTGAAAAAAAAGCCTCTAAAAAAGAGGCTTTTTTCACATAGTTTTGCTTACAGGCACTGTTGTGCCAAAAGTCATTTTACTGATTTCTTTTACTTCTATCATTATATAGATTAATTAATTCTTCATTTTGCTCATTCATTTTTTTCACATTCTTATTAATCGTTGCCAATTCCCATAGTACAGCCAATCCAAAAATTATTAAAAGTGTTAAGTAATCCATTATTGTCCTCCCATTGATGTTTTGTACCTTATAAATTAACTGATTTTTTTTTCTTTCATTGGAATCAATTCTTCAACATGGGAAGGCAAGTTTTTTCTTTGATAATAATTGTTTTGAATTAAAGCATATATCACTAAAAAAGTTCCCAGTAATTCGAATGATGTAAGTGATCCCCCTTGGATAAAAACAATGGCTAACGTGGTTATTGGAACTAAATTGATAAATAGAATGCCATTAATGGGCGTTAAAAGTTTAATACCTAAATTCCAGCTTAAAAGTGCAATGGCACCCGGGAAAATAATCATGAAAATCATCTCGCCATAAATGGATTCAATAACCTCTGCTGTGGGGACAGGCAGGCCAATTAAAGTTGCAAGGAATGTAATGATTGCAGATACTGTTGTTCCCAAAATACACGTTAAAGTCGAATAGCGGAGTGTTGACCACCCATTAAATTGGTTGCCGCCCATCGTATATATAACCCATCCTATAACCCCAATTAGAATGAAAAGTATAGGAATGATGCTATCCTTCAATAAAAATAGGAATGATAAATTGCCGTTGGTAATCACAAGAATAGCCCCTATTAAGGCAAGGGACATACTTGCGATCGTATATTTCATAGGTCTGGCATTTTTGAAAACCCACATTATCATAATTGAAATCATAGGCATTAATGATTCCATGATGGAAGCAACGATTACCCCGTTATGGCCCAGTAAGTCTTGACCTGCGAAAATGAGAAAGTTGTATACTGTAAACGCCATCGATCCAAAAAACAATAAGTTCTTTCCTTTCCCTTCCAAGCGAAAAGACTTCGTTCCCTCTTTAATTAAAAGCAATATCCCTAAAATTATGCTAACAGCTAAATATCGCAGAAAAGAGAAATAAAAAGGATCTATATACATGAGTGCCCTTTCTGCAACCGGAAACATGGCTCCCCAAGAAATGCTGGCTGTCAAACATAAAAGTGCACCGATTAAAACTTGATTCTTTTTCATTTAAAGCTTCCCCTCAAAAAAATAATGATTGATTAAATTCCTATACACACTTTATGATAAAGTCATTATCATGTAAAATGACTTAAAGTGAATGTAACCATCATTATTAATGATATTTAGGAAAGGGGGTCACTTTTATGGAAATTCGGGATTTGCAAATATTCCAGTGCGTCGCTAAATATGGAAGCATAAGTAAGGCTGCTGTTGAGTTGAATTATGTCCAATCCAATGTAACGGCGAGGATTAAGCATTTGGAGCATGAGTTACGGACGCCTTTATTCAATAGGCATAAACGTGGTATGTCTTTAACCGCAGAGGCACGAAAGATGCTGGTGTATGTAAACAAAATTTTGCTTGATATGGAAGAACTCAAACAAGTATTCCTGGATAGTGAAACACCTACGGGGATATTGAACATCGGTACTGTTGAAACGGTCAGCGGCCTTCCTAAGATTCTAGCCTCTTATCATAAACAGTATCCAAATGTCGATCTATCCATAAAGGCTGGGTTAACGGAGGATTTAATTAAAGATGTTATTGAACATAGGCTGGATGGCGCTTTTGTTACAGGACCGATTAAACATCCACTCATTCAGCAATACGATGTGTGTACAGAAAAACTTGTTTTAGTTACAAGGAATGAAACATTAAACCTTGAAGAATTTTTAACAGAACCAATTTTAGTATTCAGTCAGGGTTGTGGATATCGATCTAAACTGGAGCAATGGTTGAAAGAGGAAGAAGTGATGCCTAAAAGGATTATGGAGTTCAATGTATTGGAAACCATCTTAACCAGTGTAACACTCGGCCTTGGCATTACCCTCGTACCACAATCAGCGGTAAATCACCTTGCAGCCAATGAAAACGTGCATGTTCATGCAATTCCAGAAGAGTACGGCAATATTTCGACTGTCTTCATTCATCGTAAAGATGCTTATATGACAAACTCCATGCAAAGCTTCTTACAAACAATCGAAGCCAATCATGAATGTACGGTCAATCCGATATCAAGCCTGAACCATTCCTGAGCCAATATGAATCTTTACATAGAAGAACGCTGAAACTTGGGTCTGTACCGAACATGCTTTGACAAACTGGCGTCCTTTTTCTGCCGGTCCTTAAATTCCGTGAATCTTTCGAGAAGGCCTTCAATTCCGTTTTCATTAAAAACAAGGCACCCGAACCTGAAAAAGGAAAGTATCAAGAACCCCAACTTTGTTAATGATAGCAAATGAGGAGGTGTGATACGATGGCAAAGGATGTTCTATGTGAAGTGAATAATTGTAAATACTGGGATTCTGGAAACAAATGCAGTGCAGATGCTATTTATGTTGTCAGCCATAAAGGGAATCAAGCATCAAATAGCAAAGAAACGGATTGCAAAACATTTGATCCAGAAATTTAAATCATCGGGGGTAACCATCAAACTTGGTTACCCTCTTCCATTTTATTATTGATAATAAAAATCATTTTCATTCAAGATTATAGAAATTCAGTTATTTTTTCTTCATGAAAAGGATATTTGGGCGATATACATGTGAGTTTGATCGATGATATCGAAAGTTTGGACGATATAATTGAGGGTTTGAGCACTATACTCGAGAGTTAGAGCTATAAACTCGAGGTTGATCGATATATTCATGAATTTGTGCGATATATTCGGCCATTTTAGCAATTTACTCGTGAGTTTGAGCAGTTTACTCGTGAGTTTGAGCAGTTTACTCGTGAATTTGAGCAGTTTACTCGTGAGTTTGAGCAATTTACTCGTGAGTTTGAGCAATTTACTCGTGGGTTTGCGCAATTACTTTTGAAATGGTCAGCCTATCACCGATTGGAATAAGCAGGGATTCCAATTGAGGATGATTGGCCACGTTTCCATTGAACGCCTTCATAAATGCAGGATAATGTTTAGGTTGAGCATCTTCGTCTGCCACACTGCCTCCCGCAAGTACGTTATCCAGAACGATTAAAGCACCCCGTTCCGCCGCCAGTTTAATGCAATACTGCAGGTAATTTTCATAATTTTCCTTGTCAGCATCTATAAAGAAAAATTCAAATCTCTTATTATCAAGTTTTTCAGGGCTGCCCCTTTACTATTCTCTGCGAAGCAAAATGGCTACTTGACTGATGTGGCAAATGATTTACAGGCAGCAGCTGCCTCAGGTTCATCGCTTGTATTTAAAATTAGTTTGATTTTCGCGATCGTGAATGTGGTGCTTTCATTGTTCATGAAAAAACCGAAGTAACAAAGATAGAAAAACAGATCACCATTCAAGCAGGTGATCTGTTTTATTTTTGAACTTTTTTAAGTAGATCTAAAAGCTGTTGTTTTTCCGTCTCATTCAAGTTGGCAAACTGTGATGCCTGAAAATGCTCTTGTTTTGGAACAACTTCATGAAAAAACTCTTTTCCTTCCTCAGTCAACGAAAGGTATTTTGTTTTCCATTCCTGTTCCCGTTTAATCAATCCCAATTCTTCCATTTTCCTTAATAGTTGAGTGATATTGCCTTTCGTCACAAAAAGCTTGTTTGCAAGTTCTTGCTGAGACAATCGTTCATGGGAACCCACTTGAACCAAGATATCGAATTGGGCTGCCGATAGATTCCATTTCTTTAAATGTTGATTGGATTCCCGAATACTTTGGTTATATATTCGTGTTATTCGGAACCATAACATTAAACCCAGCCGTTCCTCGTTGTTAGATGTGGAGGGATTCGTTGTGTTTTCTTTCATGAATGTCACCTCATTCTTCTTTGTCACAATCAGTTTATGAATAAACTAATTTGATGTCAAATGCAAAAACTTCCATCTTTGATTCCTATATTATGTAGTCGTTAGTTTGGCAAAGATGATAAAAAACAGTGTTAATTCGGCTATTATCACGATATTTGGTACCGGGACAATCAAATTAAAAATAAAAAAGACGGCTAAAATCCCTAAAAATAACGCTAAATGATATATTTGCAAGCGCTGGTGCTTATGTCGATATTGGTGGAAAACAAAAGTGGTTGATATGAAATAGAGCAATACGGAACCAAAAACAAAATATAAGATAAATGAATAATGGACTTCCTGTAAAAACAATAATCTGATGGCCGCTGCAATCATGCTTATAGACGTTAAAATAAACAGATGACCGTAAATGATGAGCTGGCCGGAAGATTGTACAGACTTGTCGACTTTCTTCTCCATGTTATCGAAATATTGCCACCACATAGATATTATCAGGACAAATGAAATGATAGAAAAGGCTATCGAATCCCAATTTCCTTGTTTAGGTTGGATTACCGCAAGAGTGCTCACAAGAGCTTCCCCAAAGAGAATGATGGTAAATAGACCGAATCGCTCTAACAAGTGGGCCGTATTTGTAGGAACCTTTTCTAAACGCTTCCTTCCAAGGATCGGGATAATGATATCGATCAGGATGCCCAAATATAACACAGCATATCGAAGCCAGGAATCAAAAAGGACGGAAAATAATGAAATGACGATTCCAATCCAAAAATACCTTCCCAAAAAGAGTGCTGCTTTTTTTCGAAATCCCTCTTCTATCCGCTGTACAACAAGATATTGGATAGCCGTCACGGCTCTTAAGCCAATATAACCAGTTAAAAAAGAAAGATAATAAGGATCAAAATCAACTGATAAGCTTGAGGTCATAATTAGGACAAAAAACATTTGCAATATCAAAAATAGCCGTTGATGAAATAAATCCTTTCCAAACCGGTTAATAAATATGGTTTGCCCTACCCAAGCCCACCAGATAGGAATAAAAATCAACACGAACTTTAATAAATACTCTGGATGGATATATCCATCTTCAACATGCAGTAAAACATGAGTTGCGCCCGCAACGGCCGCCACAAATAACAAATCATAAAAGAGCTCTAACCATGTAACTTTCTTTTCATCCATTTCTGCACTCCTCCCAATTCCCTTATAGGTTATAGTATGTTGTAAACATTCAGAAAATGGAAGGGGTTCAATATAACCAAAACCATTTACCTTATCTTGGAGCGTGGAATTTAGAATTCATGATCAATTATGGGAAGTTCTTTTTACCCAACTATAAACTGATTTAAACCAACGAAGGGGTTGGGGGAATTTCCCTACATACGAACTTTCTTCGCTCAGGCAAGAATTGGAAGAACTCTTTCCTAACACGCCAAAAATAGCTCGGCCTGGACAAATTAACGCATGGGATAATGAAGATTTTGTTAAAGTAATCGAAGAAACCGGAAAAAAACAACTTATCATTGCGGGCGTGGTTACTGATGTCTGCGTTGCGTTCACAGCACTTTCCGCTTTGAACGCAGGTTATGAAGTATTCGCTGTCACTGATGCTTCTGGAACAGCAAACAGGTAGCTGATGCTGCTTTAGCGCGTATGGCCCATGGCGGTGTGCAGCTTATGAATTGGTTTAGCGAGCATGCGAATTACAGCGTGATTGGCGCAACGATGTCGAAGGTTTTGGTGCATTGCTTTCAAGCCAGCTTCCTGGTTATCAAAATATAATCGGGAGCTATAGGGGAGCACAGCGCGATTTCAGCAAGCTGATTTAAAGATAACACACTAGGAGGGGACATTTGTCCCCTCTTATTTTTTTATGAACATCTACATTGTTTTCACCCTCAGCTTCACCCCGAACTCCTTTATTGCTCGGTCTCATGACCTTACTGGCCTCCACACTAAAAACATAAGTTCTTTATCATGCATTCTAATATGTATGAAAAAGCCTACATAGTATCTTTTTCTATAGGCGCAAGCCGAGGGCGGACCGCCCGCGGAAAGCGAGTGCCTGAAGTGGAAATCAACGTCCAAATTGTACAGTCTGAAACCACCTAAAGAGGTGTTTTTTTAGCTTAACTAGAAAATTGGTTATGTCATGTCAAAAAGCAAAAAGAACTCTTGGAAAACATAAAGATAATGGATGATTATCTAAGATGTATAACAAAGCTGTCATGAAAACCTAACATGAATAACGTATACAACGTATTTTTCCTTCATGTCACATGATAAAATAGGACAAAAGGTAAAAAGAACTGAGCAGAAAATTTAAATTTACGAGCATGACTTACGTTAAACTAGGATATTTACAAAGAACATTGATTATATTACTGATGATAAAGGAAGTAGAATACAGGATGTATAAAATCGGACTAGTCGGACTAAAAACTTCTGTAGAACAGATTTTAGACTTGGCAGAAGAATATAAACATGAATTGGAATTCATCTCTTTGCCCTATGTAAAGACTGAAGAGGTAGAGAATATTGTAAAAGAACATCATTCTCACGTACATGCATGGCTTTTTTCCGGTCCACTTCCCTATGAAATTGCGAAAAAAACACTAGGCACAGATAAAATAATGGTCCATGTTCCTGCTACGGAATCAGGTTTTTATAAATCTTTTTTAGAGTTGATTTACGAACAAGGGAAAATTATTGAGAGGCTTAGTATCGATACTATGTCTTCAAACAATATTAGTGAAGAAGCTTTGTCACAGTTGAATATTAAAACCCCAAAGATCTATACGAAAGTGTTTGAGTCAGATGTCGACACTAATGAATTGTTTCATTTTCACTTGGATTTATGGAATAAGGGAAGGACAGAAGGCGCCTTATCTTGTTTTCCGTCCGTGTGCGAAGCTTTAAGGGAGTATGGAATTCCAGCTTACCGGATGTCGATGAGTAAGATGGAAATCCGGCAAACGCTTCGGATTCTTTCTGAAAAAGTAAAGACTTCCTACTTTAAAGACACACAAATTGGAGTTGAAATCATTGAAGTTGAATATTTTAACAGAGTGGCAGAGGAAATGAAAACTCCTTATCATTTACAGTACTTGGAGCTTCGGCTAAAAGAAATGTTAATTCAACTTGGTGAAAAAATAAATGGTTCCTTTTCAGAGAAAGGGAATGGAAGATACATGATTTTTAGTTCTCGCGGCGCAATTGAACGGGAAATTATTACGCTCGAAGATACCATTCAAAAATTGGCTTTTGAAGCAGATACAACCGTTGCCGTTGGAATTGGCTTCGGCGAAACTGCCTATTCGGCGGAAATCAATGCTTTTCGGGCTATTCAACATTCAAAAGAGATGAAGAAGCGTGAAATTGTGATTATTCAAGATGATGGAAAGATTATTGAATCACCAGGCAAAAAGAAAGAATTACAATATGCTACCCGGTCCCACAATGAACTCCTTATCGAAAAGTTAAAAAAGGGGAATATCAGTGTAAAAACATATAAGAAGATATCAGCCCTTGTACAAAGAATGGGCTGGGGTAATTTCACAACAAAGGAATTAGCGAAACATCTTGAGATGACAGAACGTAATGTACGGCGTATTATTGCGGATATGTGCGAAGTTGATTTGGCACAATGCGTTGGTGAAGAGGCTCACGCCACACGTGGAAGGCCGAGTAAAATTTATCGATTATTATAAGCACCCAAAATTGGGTGCTTTTTTATTTTGATGTAAAAGCACTAAAAGGAGAACTTCCACTATTAAATCTAGTAATCAAATAAAATAGTTTAGAATTTTCAAAAAACATTGAAATAAAGAACACGGGATATTATACTCTATTTAAGGAATTTATTCCTTAAACTAACCGAAAATAAAGATTACCATGTAAATTGAATGAAAAGGGGATGTATTGGGTGTCTCAAACGATAATGATTCAAGATTTAATCGAGACTGTTAAAGATGAAGTGATTGGATGGCGAAGATATTTACATATGTATCCCGAGCTGTCTTTTGAAGAAGTAAAAACAGCACAATTTGTTTATGAAACGCTACAAACTTTTGGTGATTTGGAAATTTCACGTCCGACAAAAACGAGTATAATGGCTCGTTTGATTGGCCCGCAGCCTGGGAAGGTTATTGCACTGCGGGCTGATATGGATGCGCTTCCAATTGAAGAAGAGAATGAGTTTGACTTTGTGTCACAGAATTCAGGCGCGATGCATGCATGCGGACATGACGGGCATACGGCGATGCTGCTTGGTGCAGCGAAGATTCTTACACAGTTAAAGGATCATATTAAAGGGGAGGTCCGCTTTTTATTTCAACATGCCGAGGAACTGCCGCCCGGTGGAGCCCAAGAGATGGTGAAAGCTGGTGTGCTTGATGGAGTGGATATGGTCATTGGCACCCATCTCTTGTCGACTCTTCCTTTAGGGAAAATTGGTTTGGGTTACGGTCCGGTGATGGCTGGAGCTGATACTTTTAACATTACAGTGGTCGGTAAAGGGGGGCACGCCTCACAGCCTGAACTTACCGTCGATCCCATAGCAATTGGAACACAGGTTGTATCAAATCTCCAGCATATTGTTTCGAGGTATCGTGATGCCCAGGAAGCTCTTGTGATTTCAGTGACTCAGTTCCATGCGGGAAGTGCGATTAATGTTATTCCAAGTAAGGTAAGCATTGGCGGTTCCGTTCGAAGCTTTAATCCGGGGTTAAGGGAAAAAATACCGAATTTTATCGAACGCATTATAAAAGGAATTACTGAAGCGCATGGAGCTACTTACGAATTCGATTATCAGTTCGGTTATGCTCCGACCATTAATGATGAAGAAGTTACCCGATTGATGGACGAAACTGTCTGTGAAGTATTTGGTGAAGAAAGCCGAGAGATTTTAAAGCCGATTATGGGAAGTGAGGACTTCTCTGCTTTTCAAAAAGTAGTTCCGGGATCCTATGTTGTAATAGGGGCCCGTAATGAAGAAAAAGGGATTATATATCCTCACCATCATCCGAAATTCACGATCGATGAACAGGCTTTACAAAATGGGGTGAAGTTATTTGTTCACGCGACTTTTAAAATGTTAAATCTAACTTACTAGGGGGCTAAGAGTATGAAAAAAATATATTGGCTCGGAATAATCCCGTTTCTTGGTATTATTGTAGGTGCTTTGTTTACAAATAAAGTGACTCCCTATGTTCTGGGAATGCCATTTTTTCACTTTTGGATTGTACTCTGGTCTGTGCTAACCACAGGTATTATGGGGATTATCTATCTACTGGATCCAGCTAATCAGAAGGGAGATTCAAGATGAATATTGCCGTGTTATTCATCCTGTTTTTTTTCGTCATTTCCGTTTTGATTGGTATCCAGGCTAAAAAAGGGAAAGAAATGAACTTAGAACAATGGTCAGTCGGGGGACGCGGAATGGGAGCCCTTTTGATTTTCCTCTTATCCGCAGGTGAAATGTATACGACCTTCACCTTTTTAGGTGCAAGTGGATCAGCTTATGGGGAAGGAGGTTCCATCTTTAGTATCGTATCATACGGCTGTCTGGCAACAGTCATCTCCTACTGGACATTTCCTGCTATCTGGAGGTATGCAAAGAAACACCAATTAGTTTCCCAATCAGATTTTTTCGTGAAAAAATATCAAAGTCCTTATCTTGGTGTGCTTGTTGCTGTAATTGGTGTTATAGCTTGTACTTGCTACTTAGTTCTGCAATTGAAGGGGTTAGGATATATCGTTTCTGCAACATCCTATGGGGCCATTTCTTCTACAGCTGCCATTTGGGTTGGAGCAATTGGTGTAACCATTTTCGTAATGGTTTCCGGTATTCACGGTTCTGCCAGGACAGCTATTTTAAAGGATATTCTGATTCTTGGCATTGTCGTATTTTTAGGGGTTTATTTCCCTCTTCATTATTATGACGGTCTTCAACCCATGTTTGAGGCCATTGAAAATGCAAAGCCGAACTATACCATACTTCCGGATCAAGGAATGGGCGTTTCGTGGTATATATCGACCGTTATATTAAGCTCCATTGGATTTTATATGTGGCCGCACGGGTTTTCTCCTATTTATGCTGCCTCTAGCGAAAAAGCTTTACGAAAAAATGCAATCCTAATGCCAATGTACCAATTGATTTTGTTGTTTGCCTTTTTTGTCGGATTTGCAGCTATCTTGCAGACGCCTGGATTAAAAGGCAGCGAAGCCGATCTTATCTTGCTGCAGCTTTCTAAACAGGAATTTGATCCATGGTTTGTGGGCTTAATAGGTGGCACTGGCGTGTTAGCCGCTTTAGTACCAAGTTCCATGCTGTTGATGTCAATATCAACATTGCTTGCAAAAAATGTATATAAGGTATTCACTCCATCGGCAACGGAAAATCAGATTGCAAAATTGGTAAAATACTTGGTTCCCCTTATTTCTCTCGTAGGGATTTACTTGACCTTTAAAGGTGGAAATTCCCTCTTTAGTCTTGCTTTAATCGCCTATAATTTTATCACACAACTAGCTCCTGCCTTTTTCGCAAGCTTGATGAGAAAGAATTTTATAACCAAACATGGAGCATTTGCCGGGATTATAACAGGAGGCGTGCTAGTCTCAATTATGGAACTAGGGAATATAAAAATTGGTTATCTATTTCCTTATCTTCCTCAAGCAATTAAAGACTTGAATGTAGGAATTATCGCTCTATTTGTTAATATCGTAGTTTTAGTGGTTGTCAGTGTGATGACAAAAAACATTACTAATACTCATAAAGATAATGATGTTTTGGAGAAAACAACAGTAGAGCACAAGGTTCTAATACAAAAAGAATCAAATAGCTAACACAACATGAATATTTGCTGCGCTAAGTAATTCATTCCCATAAGATTATGTTTAATACGAATGCCCTCCAGTTAAATGATCTGGAGGGCATTTTTTCCCTCCTTTATTTTATGATTCATCATTAAATAGAATTAAACATCATAATATCCCAATTAAAAGGAGGCTTAATTATGAATGACTATAACTCTCTTTGTGAACAATTTGCCAAAATTCTAAATGGGAAAAGCGACATAAATAAAGATGTTTGTTCTGTATCCTTGCATCGTAATATTGAAGTGTTTGTCCAAGGGCGTCCGAGTAACTCAGTTGTACCAGTAGGGGTTTTATTTGAATCATTGGATCAAAACGGTATTGCACTAAATTTGGGTGAAATAGCAATTTTACAAGAAGAAATTCCAGGATTTATGCAATCAGTTGTCCAACAGGGGATTATTGTTAGTGCCTTGCATAATCATTGGTTATATATGAAACCTTCGATTTTGTATATTCATATTCAATCAGTCGAACTCCCATTAAATTTCGCGAAAAAATTGGCGCATTCTTTTTCAACTTTAAGCAGCTATCCAGTTCGATAAATTGATATTTGTTCGTATAAACAAGGCGTTAGCGGTAAATTCTACTGGATTAAATTGAGGGATTTATAAAAGGTTTTAAGTATTTTTTATTGAATTCTTATTTAACAAAAGGATGTTTTACTTCCAAAACCAGGTGGTGCTGCGGCAGCCTTTTTTTTTATGGAACGAAAGGGGCAGATCAATTGAAGCTGAGAAAAACAGAAGAAAAGTGAAAAGCTCTTTACGTTTTTAAGATTTGCTGTTTAAAAGGTGAATAACGAAAAATACAGGATAGGCTGGTTCTGTATAAATGATAAAATAGTTAGAACTATATTAAAGGAGACTTACTATTTTGGAAGCTAAATGTGCTAAATTTTATGAGTTTGGGCATCCACAAAAAGTTATAAAAGTGGAAAATAAATTCATTCAAATGCCTGTGGACGGGGAAGTCCTTGTACGGATGACTGCACGTCCTATCAATCCATCTGACTTGCTGCCCATTCGGGGCGCATATTCCCACCGAATTCCCTTGCCTTCCATTCCTGGTTATGAAGGCGTCGGCATAGTGGAAGCGGTGGGTCCTTCGGTTTCGCAAGAGCTGATTGGCAAGCGTGTTCTGCCTTTGCGCGGTGAAGGTACCTGGCAGGATTATGTTAAAACATCTGCGGATTTGGCAATCGTCATTCCTGATTCCATTGAGGACCATATAGCAGCGCAATTATATATAAATCCGATAACCGCTTGGTTAACAATCACAGAAGTATTGGCATTGAAACCTGATGATGTATTACTCGTGAATGCTTGCGGATCTTCCATTGGCCGCATCTTCACCCAGTTATCCAAGATTCTTGGATTTAAGCTGATTGCTGTAACCAGAAACAATACCTATACGGAAGAACTGCTTAAACTTGGTGCTGCATATGTAATCGATACGTCTGAATCATCATTGCATGATACCGTGATGGAGTTGACGAATGGACGCGGAGCGAACGCGGCCATAGATTCGGTGGGAGGTACAGATGGTTCCGAGTTAGCCTTTTGTGTTCGGCCTGAAGGCATCTTATTAACGATTGGTCTTTTATCAGGAAAGTCTGTAAATTGGGCGGAAATTTCACAAAGGACAAAAATAAATGTTAAAATGTTTCATCTACGGCATTGGAACCAACAGGCATCCGTTCAGACTTGGCAAGAAACGTTTAACCTTTTGATGGGATTCATTAACGATAAAAGATTGAGTTTCATGGTGCCGGATTCTTACTACGGCCTTGGGGATATACAAGAAGCCATTCGTGTCATGGAAACCCCTATGAGCAATAGGGGGAAGATTTTTTTAAGCAACTGATTTTGAGTTCTTCATCAATTCGTTAAATTTGCTATGGGGATCATCGATGTGGTTTGCTGATTAAATGAAACAAGATTATTCCGTTCACTCTTCCAATAGGTTCCTAAGGTAAATGGAAATGCTCCCTGATAATATGGAATTACTTGATTATCTGTAAGAGGCTAGTTTAGAATGCGGAATAGTAACATGACATGTTGTTCAATGATACGAAAAGACTTTGGAGGAAATAATTACATGAAAACGATATATATGAATGGTACCTTTTTTACGATGGACAAGGAAAATCAAATCTTTGAAAAAGGCATGATGATTGTACAAGATCAAATCATATCCTACATCGGCCAGCATTCTGAAGAACAATTGGCAGATGCCGATCAAGTGGTCGACCTTGGCGGAAAATGGATTATGCCAGGTCTAGTGAATGCCCATTCGCATATTGTGATGACCCTTTTACGCGGAATCGGGGACGATATGCTGCTGAAGCCATGGCTTGAAACGAAAATATGGCCGATTGAAAGCCAGTTTACAACGGAAATCGCCTCTGTAAGTTCTCAGCTTGGCATTATGGAAATGCTGAAATCAGGAACAACGACATTTTCGGATATGTTTAATCCTAATGGAATAGATGCAGGTGCTGTCATGGAGACGATAGGCGAAACAGGAATGCGCGGAGCCTTTTCCTACACGATTTTCAGCTTAGGTACGGAAAAAGAACAAAAAGCGAACCTCATGGGAGCTGAGCAGTTTTCAAAAAACTATAAGACGTTTGCCGATGGCCGCCTGACTACCATGGTAGCGCCACACAGCCCTTATGCTTGTACACCTGAAGCGATTATGGAAAGTGCACGGATTGCAAAAGAGAATGATTTGATGGTGCACATTCACGTTTCGGAAACGGACTTTGAAATCCTTGACATCGAAAAGCGTTTTGGATTCCGTCCTGTCGAGCACCTTCGCCGCTTAGGTCTTTTTGATCAGCCTACAGTGATGGCCCATGGTGTCGTACTCAATGATGAAGAGCGGGCGATACTAAAACAGCATGATGTTCGGGTTGCTCATAATCCAATCAGTAATCTGAAGCTGGGATCGGGAATTGCTGATATCGTCAGCCTTCTTGATGCAGGCATTAAAGTTGGGGTTGCAACAGATGGTGTTGCTTCCAACAACAACTTCGATATGTTCGAGGAAATGAGAACGGCGGCATTATTGCAAAAAGGCATCTATAAGGATGCCACTAAATTCCCTGCTCAAACGGCACTGGCCATGGCCACGAGAATGGGTGCCGAAGCAATCGGCATGGGTCATACGGGATCACTTGAAGCAGGTAAAAAAGCAGATTTCATCACCATTTACCCTTATAACAAAGAGCATCTGCAGCCGCTGAGTGAAGCGTATTCGCATTTGCTTTATGCAGCCCGCGGAAATGATGTATCTGATGTATACATTGACGGCAAGATGATTGTGAAAAATGGCGAATGCTTAACGATCGATGAAGAAAAAGTAATTGCCGAAACGAATCGTCTGCAGGGCACACTATCACGATAAATACGACACGAAACTTGCAGCTTCTTTCAGACTGAAGGCAAACTCGATAAAAATGGAGTTTGTCTTCAGTTTTTTTAGGTTTTAAATTTTGACCGTTCCAATCCACTCTGCATGAATTCTAAGATGGCACCCCAAATTGCTCGAGTTTTTGAGGATTTGTTCTTTGACCGCTTCATTCCACTGCAGGCACTCACTTCGACCAAATTCGACCTCCAGTTTCGACCTAGTCCTGTATAATTCGGCCAACCAAGATCTAAAACCACTGGATCATAGTAAAAGACTGTAGGCATTAACAACTTAACGTAAAGTATTCTAATCCCTTTTTAGTTTGAGGTCTGTCTCCAGTCCAGTTTCTTGGAAATAGAGAAGCAAAGTAACCCTGTTAAAAATAACAAGAGAAATATAGGTATGGCAAAGATGGTTAAAAAAGAAAAAATGAAAAAAATACTGCTGACCGCAAATATAAGCCAGCTGATAATTAACAATGAACTGGATAAAAAATCTTTGATAGCATCGATCATTAATTTCACCACCATCTGGGATATATTGTTAGTATGTATTATATATGATTTTACAATTAGCTTGGGAAGTAGTTCATAGTTCATGCACATATAAGTGTAAAAGGGGATGGAATGAATGGAAAACGAATGGTCTTCGTTAAAAGCGCACGTGCAGCAGCTGGAGGAGAAATTATTAAAACCTGAAATCCGTACATCTCCAGAAGAGCTTTCATCATTATTGAAAGATGATTTCTTTGAGTTCGGCAGTTCGGGTAACATATGGTCTAAAAATGATTTTATGGGGCAAGAGGGAGCCGGAGCGGTGAACATGACACTAAGTCAATTTGATATGCATCCATTGTCTAAGGACACCGTATTAACTACTTACCGAATTTTTGATGAAGATAAAGAGGAGCATACCTTAAGGAGTTCAATCTGGAAATATGCGAATGGCAGATGGCAAATGTTTTTTCATCAAGGAACGAAAACGAAAGGGCCTCTTTAAGCCTTTTAATTATGAAAAATATCATAAAAGATCGTAAGTAAAATGAGCTTTTTCTACTTTGAAACTATTCCAATAAAATGATAGGGGTGGATGAATTTGATCTTTCATACCATTGATATCGACAAAGATAAAGATATTATCATTAAATTCAGGAAAGATTCCTATGTTGTAAGTTTTGGATCTGAAGATGGTTTTGGAGATGAAAATACATATCTGCAACGAATGAAAGAACGGGTCCGCAAATTTCCGGATGGACATATGATCATTGAAAAGGACCAAGAACCAATTGGACAAATGGAACTTCAAATTCGGGAGTATGAAGGGACTGAAATCGGCTATGTGAATCTATTTTATCTTATCCCCGAATACCGCAGTAAAGGCCTTGGAAAGGAATTGGTACGCTACGCAGAAAACTTTTTCAGGCAATTTAATGTATCCGAATATCATTTAAGGGTCTCTTCGGATAATCAAAGGGCAATTCGTTTATATTCAAATTCAGGCATGATGAAGATAAGGGAAGAAAATGAAAAATACCCTGTCTGGAGAATGAGCAAATCATTATAAAGTAGAAATGAAATTATATTAATATAATTAAAAAAACGTCAATTGACTATACTGTGAAAATGTTTAGAGTGATGGAAAATATGGTTAACTTTAGGGGAATTAGAATATATAGTGAAGGACATAATTAAATATAACGTTAATTCTTATCAAGAGATGTGGAGGGACTTGGCCCTATGATACCTCGGCAGCGGGTTTTTACTTTTGTAAAAATACTGTGCTAATTCCAACGGACGAAAGTTTGAAAGATAAGAAGGAGCTTTTCTTAGATAATTAATTTAAGAGTTTACTCTTTTTTATGTCTAAATAGGCCTCTTCTGTCTGATGACGGAAGAGGCCTCTTTTGTTTATTCAGAATGTATATGGTTATTTGGAGAATTGGTGCATTTACTCGTGAGTTTCGATCATTAATCATGAGTTGTGAGTATTTACTCGTGAGTTCGCGCACTTACTCGTGGGTTTCGCGCACTTACTCGTGGGTTTCGCGCACTTACTCGTAAATTTCGCGCATTTACTCGTGAGTTTCGCACACTTACTCGTGGGTTTCGCACACTTACTCGTGGGTTTCGCGCACTTACTCGTAAATTTCGCGCACTTACTCGTGAGTTTCGCACACTTACTCGTGAATTTGGCGCACTTACTCGTGAGTTTCGCGCATTTACTCGTGAGTTTCACGCATTTACTCGTGAATTTCGTGCATTTACTCGTGAGTTTCGAAAATTTAACCCGATCATTATGAAACTTTGCAAAGCTCTTCTCTGATAATGAATTTGTACAAATAAACAGCATGGGGGGAGATTGGATGATAGAGTTTCAAAATGTTAAAAAGGTTTATCAAACAAAGAAACAGACGGTCGAGGCTTTGAAGGGCATTAATTTGACAGTGGAAAAGGGGGATATATTCGGTGTAGTCGGTTATAGCGGAGCCGGGAAGAGTACATTGATCAGACTGGTCAATCTGCTGGAACACCCTTCAGATGGTCAGGTGATTGTTGGGGGCAAGGATTTAACCAAATTGAACCCAAAGGAATTACGGGCTGAAAAGAAAAAAATCGGGATGATCTTTTAGCATTTCAATTTGCTTAACTCAAAGACCGTTTTTGATAATATCGCCATGCCGCTGGTTTTATCGGGAACTCCGGGTAAAGAAATCAAAAAGCGGGTAGGCGAGCTGTTAGAGTTCGTTGGCTTATCAAGCAAGGCAAAGAGTTATCCGGAACAATTATCCGGCGGTCAAAAGCAGCGGATCGGAATTGCGAGGGCATTGGCTACCAATCCATCAATCTTATTGTGTGATGAAGCTACATCTGCATTGGATCCACAAACAACGAGTGCAGTACTGCAACTCTTAAAAAAAATTAATAAAGAATACAATATTACCATTCTGCTAATCACTCATGAAATGTCTGTCATCAGGGAAATTTGCAATAAGGTAGCGGTCATGGAGGGCGGATGCGTCGTTGAACAAGGTTCAGTTTTCGAAGTTTTTGCGAAGCCGCAAACGGATATTGCAAAAAACTTCGTGAGAACGGTCATACATGACGAGATTCCACAAAGTTTCCTGAAAAGTATAGGGTCCCATATCCCGATTATTTGGAAAATTAATTTTATTGGGACTACTTCGGGTACTCCTTTTACGAAACAAACGGAAAAATAAAAAAGTGCTTACCCAAAAGCAGAATCAAAAAATATAAAATTCAAGAAAATCAAAACTTTTTGTTGACTACGGAGCACAGAGTTTGTTGTATAGGTAACAATAATACTTAGTAATTCAATAGGGATTATAGGTTAATTGACCGGAAAACCGGAGACTTTTCTTTAATGTAAAGAGATGTCACCGGTTTTTTTTGTGAATGAGCCAGCCGGCAAATTCCGATTGAACGATTCCAAGGCTATTCCAATCCGTAGTAGTTCATATAATAAAGGAGGATTTATTATGGGGATTTTATTACGTAATGCAATTGAGAAGAAAAGAGACTTCCTAATCAACAAGTTGATTAACGAGGGTGTCTATAAAAAGAATGACATACATCTATTTGAATTAACCTTAACCGATTTAGAGAAGGAATATATTAAAATACGTAAAATTGAAGAGAAGGAATCCTATTCCGATGACAGTTCCCCCTGTCTGAAGATAAATCATTTCAGTTAACTTCAGAAAATGCGGGTGAGGCGGTTATTCCTCTAATACCATCAAATAATTAAAAGGAGAGGGTGAAATGAGGAAAGGTGTGGAAGAAAGACGGAAGGAATTAATCCATAAGCTTATGGTCCATCATGTAAATATGACTGTGGAAAAGCTTATGAAGTTATCCTTAAAAGAATTGGAAATAGAGTACAAAAAGGTTCAAACGGACTGTCATCCCCATAGTGATGCTGGTTCGATACATTGGATCAATACAAAACGATGTTAGGTTGAACGTTCAGTTCATGCATTTACTGTTCCAGAATAAATTTCATCATT
This sequence comes from Peribacillus sp. YIM B13482, assembly GCF_042787975.1. Classification (NCBI taxonomy): domain Bacteria; kingdom Bacillati; phylum Bacillota; class Bacilli; order Caryophanales; family Bacillaceae; genus Peribacillus; species Peribacillus sp. YIM B13482. Next base: position 88,049 of record NZ_JBHZPF010000010.1, on the reverse strand, counting down.
TTGCTAAATGCTTTATGCGCTGATTCTACATGATATTTTGAACTGTAAGGGTCACTGAATCCATGTTTTCCGTTGAATTTATGCACTTCGATATTCTTTATTTCTAAAGCTGAAATTAACTCGTCCACATCAAACGATGGCTCGTCTTGCGGAAAGAATAGCAGTGCAGGGCATTGTGGCGTTAATTCTACATAATTCCTAATACGGGAACCGTAGTATCCAACTATTCCATCGACGCATTCTTCCTCACTGCACAGCCAAGCTACAGTTGCCCCTGCACTAAATCCAATGATGAATATTTTTTTGTATTCATCTTTAACATCCGATATTATATCCCTTATTTTATGTAAAGCTTCTTTAAAACCTACGTTCTCCATAAAATGACGATATGCAGCTTCCTCTTGGGAATAATCAAAAGGCGTTTCGCGACCTAACAAATTCGGACAGATGACATCAAAGTCCTGTTTTGATAATGCCTCACAAAAGCCCTGCATATGTTCGTTCAATCCATAAATTTCGTGAATGACCATGATTACAGTATCTGAATTGTTCTGTTTGTGCAGCATTTTTTACCCCCTAATACGAATGCTTCCATTATACAAATTAATAACCTGTTAATATATCGTTTCTTCTTAATTTTATTAGTTATTTAGTAAAAAAGTTTGCCTTAAATGTAGTTTGATCTTTAGCTAACTCACTTGTTAGTTCAATGAATTCAACATTATCTAGGTGATAATACTGTGGATTGTGGTACCATATTTTTTGCTGTACTCCAAAGGGAGAAATTTTAAAAATAGAAAACCTTCTTATAAGTACAATCGTCTATGTATCTAGGAAGGAAGTGTGAACTGTTTTGGAGGAGTTTGTGTTGAAATGGTCTCAAACGAAAGATGAAGAATCATTACTTGATGAAATAATGTCCCTTTATGGCCAGGATATTCTGCAATTGGTCTATTCCTATGTAAAAGACACAGTTGTGGCAGAGGACCTTACACAGGAGATTTTCATCAAATGCTATAAGGCGCTGCCCGCGTATAATCAACAATCAAATATAAGGACTTGGCTTTGGAGAATTGCTATTAACCATTGTAAGGATTATTGGAAAAGCTGGTACTTTCGAAAGGTTTCGCCTGCGGAAGCGGAGCAGGAATGGACTTCTACCGATAATGTGGAAGAAGCGGTCATTCAGCAGGATGAAGATAGGCAGCTTGCTGATGCTGTCATGGAGCTGCCTGTCCAGTATCGCGAGGTTATTTATCTCCATTATTTTCAGGAAATGAAGCTCAAGGAGATTTCTGAAGTTACCGGGGTCAAACTTGGGACGGTGAAGACCCGGATGCGCCAGGCAAAAAGAAGGTTAAAAACCTATTGGGAGGAATCGACCGATGGAAGATAGATTAACACGCTTAAAATCGGCTATGAAAAAGCATACATTTCCTGAATTGAAATTCACGGAAAACCATAGAAGCTCCATCCATACTGCTATCGAAAAGCAGGATGCGAGCAAGGAAGACATCATGAGTGCCATTTTCAGATCCTTGGATAAGGAGAAAAGTGGTTATCAAATTAACGAATCTCTTTACCAGAAAGGCATCCGGAAGTTTGAAGATAACGAAGGCTCCTTGTATGCTACCCTGCATGAGCTTGAGCAGGAAGGCTGGCTTCAGTCTGTTTGGGAAACGGACGACAGGAAGCTCTATTCCTTGGATGAACATGCGAAAAAGTGGCTAAAGAAAAAGGAAGCTAAAAGTGGTTCCGCCTCTAGTTGGCGGACAGCGTTTGAAGGAGGAGGAACTGATTGAGAAGCGATCATTTTTTAGATGAAGTTACGTCATATATCCGATCAAAAGAAGCAAAAAAATATATAGAAGCTGAATTAAAAGCCCATCTGCATCAAGCTAAAACTGAACTGGTCAAAAAAGGATATACAGAGGATGAAGCAGAGGAACTGGCTGTCCGGAACATGGGAAGTCCCTCTGACATTGGGCAGAAGATGGACAAGCTGCACAGGCCGAAGATTGATTGGAAGCTAATGAGCATGTTTCTGTTCATGTCAGCTGCCGGCCTGTTTTTGTTTCGGTTCTTATTTAATGATGGTAATACATTTTCAGTGCTGAAGCAGGTATATTCTGTAGCAGGGAGTGTGATTTTGGTCTGTGGCCTTCTTTTTTTCGATTATCGGAAATTTCAGCGATGGGGCTGGGTTTTCTTTACGGTCGGATGTCTGATTCTTGTTCAGTTCCAATTTTCCAATGTATGGGTGAACGGCAGTCCTCGAATTAATATTATGGGTTTATTGTCGGTCGATTCGATTGTGGTTCTGCCACTTTTTCTGCTTGCCTGGGCCGGAATGCTGCAATCAAAAAAGATGAATGTTTATTTGGCTGCCATTTTATACGTTTTTTCTGCCTTTTTGTTTCTGTTTACAGTTAACTTGCAGGCGGCGGTGCTTTATTCATTGATGGTTGCTGTAATGGTCTGGAGGAGCAGCCTAAATAAAAGGAAAATCCTTATCACTGCAGCGGTCCTGCTTACTACATGTGTTTCACTTCTGCTTATATCCTTGAAAGATATAAGGCCCTATCAATTTGAAAGACTTTTTGCGTTCGTTACGCCTGAAAAATTCAGTGAGACATCGGGGTATATGTATTTGAAACTGGAAAAGCTAATTGAGGATGCCGGATGGTTTGGACATTTTGGTTCCCTCGGGAAGATTGATTTTTCAAATGAAATGATGACGGATTTTATCTTTGTAACAATTACCTATACGCTTGGCTGGGCCGGGGCCTTGCTCATTGGTCTGCTGTTTTTCTGGATGATCTGGAGAATTTCCCGTATATTCCAAACTGTGAAAGACCCATTTGGGAAAATGCTTGTTTCCGGCAGTCTTTCCCTTTTCACTGCACAGGTAACTATCAGCATCGGAATGTCTCTCGGCTTCTTACCAATAATAAGCGTATCCCTGCCATTTATGAGTTATGGGGCTTTATCAGCGATGATTAACGCCTGCTTGTTTGGTCTGATTTTAAGTGTGTATCACAAAAAAGATGTTTTACGGTTGAAGAAAATATGAGAGTACAGTCTTTTTTGAAGAAACTAGGAACGGATAAAGGGATGAAGCTTTGTTAGTTACAATAAATCTTGAGGAGAATATTATCAGGTAGAAAAGCCTACTCTTGCACTTAATAAACCATTTAATTCACATACTTTAAAAGCTTTCGCTACAGTACTTACATTGATATCAAAAAAACATCCAGTTCTCTTTGTGGCGGCAATTTCGTTTCCTGAAGTAATGAGCCCTTTATTATATCTGTTTCAAATTGTTTGGCTAACGTCATATATAGCGGTTTCAGTGCTCTATCGTATATTCAAAACAGGCTTCATCACTCAATGAAGTTAAGTAAAACCTTTAATTCCACCTTGAAATACAAGTTTCTTGATCTTCTAGTGCGACCACGTGACAATATTGTAAGACGGCAGCTTAAACTGTTAGGGAAATCGATGGAGATTTACCCCCTTTCTCTTTTAATATGAAAGAAAAAGAGGAAAGGAGGGTATGAAATGAGTTTTTTTGAACTGAATATCCATGTATTTAGAATGATAAATGACTTAGGGAAACAATACACTTATTTAAATCCTTCTGCCATTTTCATTGCCGAGTACATGGTATTTTTTTTTGGCTTTAGGAGTCATCGTAATTTGGTTCACTCGAAATGAACAGAGTAGAATGATGGTTGTTTGTGGGATGATTACATTTGTAATGGCTGAAGTGATGGGGAAAATGGCAGGGGGATTACATTCGAATAATCAACCATTCGCTGAGTTGGCAAATGTTAATAAGTTAATTGAAAAAGCAGTGGATAATTCATTTCCAAGCGATCATACCATTTTGTTTTTCTCGTTTTGTGTATCCTTTTGGTTTTTCAAAAGAGGATGGTGGTTGTTATGGATCATGCTGGCTTTCCTTGTTGGCATTTCCCGTATTTGGGTAGGTGTCCACTTTCCGGCGGATGTGCTGGCAGGAGCTATTATAAGTACCATTTCAGGCTTGATGGTTTACCTTGTTGTTCCGAAAATAAGCTTGATTCATAAATTTTTAGGTGGTTATGAGAGGTATGAACAATTAGTTCTATCCCCGTTAACTAAATCGAAGGAAAAAAAATCAAAGGATTTGTAAGAGAAATCAACAAACAGGGTTGCTCAGGCAGCCTTTTTTTGTTGAACGAAGTGCAGTGTGATAAATACAAAAATATCCATATGATGATACTGATGGTAAAATAAAGTGAAAACAATTCATCGCAATGGGGGACTTACTATTGATTGATATACAAAAGATCAAAGATATTATCATGCATCGCTATCCATTTCTTTTAGTTGATAGGGTTTTGGAATTGGAAGAAGGAAAGAGAGCGGTGGCCATTAAAAATGTAACAGCAAATGAAGAGTTTTTTAATGGGCATTTTCCAAATCACCCAGTGATGCCAGGTGTATTGATCGTTGAGGCTTTAGCACAAGTAAGTGCTGTTATTATGCTTACAAAAGAAGAAAATCAAGGGCGTATGGGGCTATTGGCTGGGATCGATAATTGTCGCTTTAAAAGGCAAGTAAGACCAGGAGACCAATTACGTTTAGAAGTGGAGATTACTCGCTTAAAAGGTCCTATCGGCAAAGGAAAAGGAAGGGCTACTGTTGATGGAGAAACTGTATGCGAGACAGAGCTCATATTTGCTTTTGGCGATTGATCTCTCAATAGGGTTCATATCAACAACGGGGGAATCAAAGTGATACCGATAAGAAAAGCCTACGGGTATGTGACAAGAATCATTAATGGAAGAACACAGGTATTGGTTTTTCAACATCCCATTAGTGAAGCGGGTATACAAATACCCAAAGGTACAGTGGAGCCTCATGAAGATACATATCAAGCAGTGGTTAGGGAAATGAAAGAAGAAACAGGTCTTGAGAATTTTAATGTGGAGGATTTAATTGCAGAAGATTTTTGGGAGGACGCTGATGGTACCATACATAACAGATTTTTTTATAAGATATGTGCATCGAATGTTCCTGATGAATGGGACTATCAGCCAACAGGCGGGGGGGATGAAGAGGGGCTGACATTCCATTACTTCTGGATTTCTTCTGAACATGAAGTTCAACTTATTAAGGGGCATGGTGATTATTTAAACCTGGTTTTTACCTAATCAAGCAGTGAAAGTGCTGTGACGATCACATGCAGCGAAAAGGGCGGCGCTTCAAGAAACAGTGAATATGAGGCGTGAAAGTAAATATTAGGTTTGAAGCTGGTCAGAAAAGCCAAGGTCACTATTGACCTTGGCCTGTTGCTTTTGAACGATCAGGTCTGTTTTTCGGTGATGAAGGTTTTTACGGTTGGCGGTTCATATGTATTGAATTGATCAAGGAGTCCATTTGGTTCAACATCTACCAGCGCCATGGAACGGAATTTTTCATGAAGGAACTTTTCGTCGGACATATGATTGAATAAAGCAACCAAAGGATCATAATAATGATTAATATTTAAGAGTCCGCAAGGTTTTTGATGAAGTCCAAGCTGAGCCCAAGTGAAGATCTCAAAGAATTCTTCTAATGTTCCTGGTCCGCCTGGCAAAGCCATAAACCCATCTGCAAGCTCAGCCATTTTTGCTTTTCTTTCATGCATGGATTCCACGACAATCAGTTCGGTCAGGCTCTTATGGGCTATTTCTTTTTTTTCTAGAAAATCTGGCATGACTCCAATTACATTTCCGCCTGCTTCCAAAACGGAATCTGCAACTGCACCCATGATTCCTACACTTGAGCCCCCATAAACAAGGGTAATATTACGTTTTGCCAGTTCCGCACCCAGGTTTTTAGCTTCTTCTACATAGATAGCAGATGCACCAATGCTTGATCCACAAAATACAGCTAGACTTTTCAAAATATCACATCTCCCATTTAGTAATCTTCCTTTCTTATCATACAAAATTCAGGGGGATTTGTTAAACTTGAATCATCTGAATGAAAGGTGGATGAATATGAACGTCACTGAATTTCAACAATGGGTAAAAGATTATTATGAAGCACGAGGATGGTCAGAATTGGACATCTTCATTCGCATTGGCTTTTTGGCAGAAGAAACTGGCGAGGTTGCACGCGCCATTCGCTCCCTTGAGATTGGCAGGGATAGACCTGATGAAGTATGCGGTACGTTTGAAGAGAATAAACAGGAGTTAACAGAAGAATTGGGAGATGTACTAGGTAACTTGATTGTGATTGCGAATAAGTACGATATCCCATTGGAAGAAGTGTTTAATGCACATAAAAAGAAACTATCTGAACGCTATTATCATGCGTAAGCTCTTTTCATTTAATGGGTAAACATGAAGTTTAACTTAAAAGGGCATGAGCCTTACTTTAGCTAACAAGTAAAAGAGCTGTGACGATCAGCTCTTTTTTGCATGAGTCAAAAGATGTTGTTTAGTGACGGTTTAACTCGTTGAAATAAGATATACAGGTCTTTTGTCTCTATTTGATTATAAAGAATTCACAAAATATGGGTACTATGCGCGATTGAGATGGAATTTTAATGAGTATACACTTACATTAACAGAAATGAACATTCATTCCGCATCTTATAAAAAAAGGGTGAATCATGATGATTCGATTCCCAATCAGTTCCACCATATTTTCAAATCAATGGTTCATTCTACGACAGGGCAGGATCAAGCTCTTTATTTTATAAAGATTCATAGTGGAGCCCATTTTTTAAATATATTTAAAACTTTCTTTGATTCAGGAAAAGAGAAAAAAGAAATTAAGGAGCTGCCTTCCTCAGCTTTGATTGCCATCATTTACGGAGCATTTTCTTGAGCTTGCGCAGCTTGTCCGCATTGGGAAGCTAGAACCTGAATCAAAACTTTTGGTAGATGTGGAAGAAAGTTTTTGGGATTCTGTCCGGTTGCACGTTTGAGACATTTTCAACAACTAAGCGGAATGAACGTTCATTTCGCATTTTAATCTAATAAAAGAGGTGCTAATAAAATGGAAAATACAACTCAGTTTCCACAGCCAAAGTCATACGGCCCCCTAGGCAGCCTGCCTATAATAGATAAGGATAAACCGCTTCAGTCATATATGAAGCTGGCACGAGAACTTGGACCGGTTTTTCAATTCCAATTTCCTGGTCGCATCTCTACATTCGTATCCAGTGCTGCCCTCGCTAAAGAAATTTGTGATGAAACAAGGTTTGATAAGAAAGTCGGTCCTTCACTGCAAAAAGTGCGAGCATTTGGTGGCGATGGTCTCTTCACAAGTGAAACGGCGGAGCCGAATTGGAAAAAGGCCCATAACATCCTGCTGCCCAGCTTTAGCCAGCAGGCAATGAAGGGGTATCATGCTAAAATGGTGGATCTTGCAATCCAACTCATTCAAAAATGGGCTCGCGTGAATCCGGCTGATGTGATTGATGTTCCTGAAGATATGACACGTTTGACCTTGGATACGATCGGTCTCTGCGGGTTCAATTACCGCTTTAACAGTTTTTATCGGGAGACCACCCATCCTTTTGTCACCAGTATGGTGCGTGCGTTGGATGAAGCGATGAGCCAAACGCAGCGACTTGGCATTCAAGATAAACTGATGGTCAAGTCTAAAAAACAATTCAGGGAAGACATTCAATATATGTTCTCTCTAGTGGATGAAATGATTGCTGAACGAAAACAAAATGGTGATCAGGGAGAAGATGACCTTCTTTCACATATGTTGAAAGGAGTCGATCCTGAAACGGGCGTATCACTGGATGATGAAAATATCCGTTTTCAAATCATTACCTTTTTAATAGCTGGACATGAAACGACGAGCGGCCTCCTATCGTTCGCCATCTATTTCCTCATGAATAACAGAGACAAGTTAAAAAAAGCACAGCAGGAAGTCGATGAAGTGCTGGGTGACGATGTTCCTGATTACAAACAAGTGAAAAAGCTGAAATATGTCCGTATGGTGCTGAATGAAGTGCTTCGTCTGTGGCCGACAGCTCCGGCGTTTTCCGTTTATGCGAAAGAAGATACCATTTTGGACGAAAAATACAATGTGAAGAAAGGTGATGTGTTCACGCTGCTTATTCCTGAGCTTCACCGTGATCCATCCGTTTGGGGTGATGACGTTGAATCATTCATTCCTGAGCGGTTCGAGAATTTGGATTCCATCCCTTATCATGCTTATAAACCGTTTGGAAACGGGCAGCGAGCCTGTATCGGACAGCAGTTTGCGCTTCATGAAGCGACATTGGTGCTCGGAATGGTTTTACAGCACTTTGACTTGATTGATCATGAAGATTATCAATTGGATGTTAAAGAAACCTTGACTCTCAAACCGGACGGATTGACCATGCGCGTTTCACCTAGAAAGCCGGCGATGTCGTTTACCGTTGCTTCTTCAGAACCAAAGTCTGCGGACAAAGGAGCCACGGCATCTTCCATCGAATCTGCGCATGGCACACCATTACTCGTCCTGTTTGGATCAAACATGGGAACAGCTGAAGGGATTGCTCGTGATCTTGCTGAAACAGGGAAGCTACAAGGCTTCAATGCCAGGGTTGCCCCTTTGAATGATTACACCGATCGACTTCCTCAAGAAGGGGCCGTTCTCATAGTTTCGGCATCTTATAATGGAAATCCCACTGATAATGCGGATGACTTTGTTTCATGGCTGAAGGAAAGTCATGATGACACTTTGGATGGGGTTCACTATGCGGTCTTTGGCTGCGGAGACCGCAATTGGGCCAATACGTACCAACGCATTCCGATTTTCATTGATGAACGGCTGGAACAAAAAGGAGCAGTGAGGCTGTCAGAAACAGGCTATGGAGATGCAAGCGATGATTTTGAAGGGGATTACGAGAAATGGACAGAAGCACTCTGGCCAAATCTTGCCGAAACCCTGAACATCGAAGTGAATATGAATGAACGGGAAAGCAGCTCGATTACGATGAACTTCGTAAGTAATGTGAGCGGCACGCCACTCGCCCGCACCCATCATGCATTTACCTCTATTGTAAAAAGGAATTTTGAATTACAACATGTAGATAGCGGAAGAAGTACACGGCATATAGAATTAACTCTGCCAGAGGGAATACATTATCAGGAAGGCGATCATCTCGGGGTACTTCCGCAAAATCCATCGGAACTTGTCGAGCGAGTGCTCAGTCGATTTAACCTAAAAGGCCAAGATTACGTGAATCTGACTGGGGATTCGGGAAAAGCTGCCCATCTTCCTACAGGAAAACCTATAAAACTCGAGGAGTTACTATCCAATCATGTGGAGTTCCAAGAACCAGCCACCCGGTCTCAGATTCGGGCGCTTGCCACTCACACGGTATGTCCGCCCCATGTAAAAGAACTTGAAAATCTTCTCGAGGACAGTACCTATAAACGAGAAATCCTGAACAAGCGCATGACCATGCTTGATCTGACAGAAACGTACCTTGCATGTGAAATCCCATTTGAACGTTTCCTGGCTTTACTGCCACCTTTAAAAGCAAGATACTACTCTATTTCAAGCTCACCACTACACAAGGAAGGAGAAGCAAGCATCACGGTCAGCGTCGTCCGTGGGAATGCTTTAAGCGGCAACGGGGAATACAAAGGAATTGCATCGAATTATTTGGCAGAACGCTCCGAGGGCGACAAGGTAGCCTGCTTTATCAATACGCCGCAATCCAATTTCCAGCTTCCAGAGCAAACGGAGAAACCAATCATCATGATTGGCCCTGGAACAGGAATTGCACCATTCAGAGGCTTCATTCAGGCTCGTCGCGCTCTTAAGAAAAAAGGTGAAACCCTAGGGTCGGCCCACCTTTACTTTGGATGCCGTAATCCTGAACACGATTTCCTCTATCAAGAAGAACTCGTGCAAGCCGAACAAGAGGGACTTGTAACACTGCACACCGCTTTCTCAAGATGTCCCGGTCAAGAAAAAACATATGTCCAAAACCGGTTAGCAGAAAACGCCCAAGACATTCTTCCTTTATTAAAAGAAGGAGGACACCTATACATCTGCGGAGACGGAAGCAAAATGGCGCCCGATGTTGAACGAACATTAATCGACAGCTATATGCATTTCTATCAAACAACTAAAGAAGAAGCCACAGAATGGCTGCAATCCTTAGAGGAGAATGGCAGATATGCCAAGGATGTTTGGGCAGGAGCATAAATAACAGAGAGCAGCGATTCCAAGGGGATCGCTGCTTTTTTTGCACAAGTAATGATATAAAATACGAATTCACGAGTAAACAGCAAATTTCATGAGTAAAGCACGAATTCACGAGTAAAACAGCAAAACTCACGAGTAAAACAGCAAAACTCACGAGTAAAACAACAAAACTCACGAGTAAAACAACAAAACTCACGAGTAAAGTACGAATTCACGAGTAAAACAACAAAACTCACGAGTAAAGAGCGGAAATTCACGAGTAAAGAGCATTAATTCACGAGTAAACAGCAAAATTCACGAGTAAAGAGCGGAAACTCACGAGTAAAACAGCAAAACTTACGAGTAAAACAGCAAAACTCACGAGTAAAACAGCAAAACTCACGAGTAAAGAGCGGAAACTCACGAGTAAAACAACAAAACTCACGAGTAAAGAGCGGAAACTCACGAGTAAAACTGCAAATTTCATGAGTAAAGTACGAATTCACGAGTAAAACAACAAAACTCACGAGTAAAGTGAAGAAACTCACGAGTAAAACAGCAAAACTCACGAGTAAAGAGCATTAATTCACGAGTAAACAGCAAATTTCATGAATAAATAGCGTAACCTCACCAGTAAACAGCGAAATATAGGATTAAATAGCAAAATTCCACGAGTTAAATAACTATTTTGCGCAAAAATAGAAGCTATGAAACTTATATCTAATGGGGGAGTTCATTCATTCTTTGACGCAGGACGTTTACGGATTCTTTATTCATTGTTAAAATTTGAGAGTGTGCTGGAGGCAGATGACAAGCCAATGTTTTAATGAAACTAACGATAAAGGGGTCACTTTATAAAATGTTTAAGTATACAGTTTGTTTTGTAAAGAAAAATAATGAAATACTTATGCTTAATCGGGAGAAAGCTCCAATTATGGGTGTTTGGAACGGAGTGGGGGGCAAAATCGAGAAAGGTGAAACCCCTGATATAGGTGCACTGCGTGAGGTATTGGAGGAAACGGGCATAGAGGTAAAGCCCTTTTTTTCTAAAGGAACGGTAACATGGGAGACCCCGGAAGGTGAACTTGATGGAATATATGTTTATTTGTATGAAGCGGATGAAGATTTAATATATGAAACACCGAAAAAAACGCGGGAAGGTATTCTGGAATGGAAATCGATTGATTGGATACTCCATCCACAGAACCTTGGAATTGCTGAAATGGTTGCACAGTACTTGCCGGTTTTATTGAAAAAAGAAGGAAACTACACATTCACTTACAAAAATGGGCAAACGTATAATTTATGACTAGTATCCCTTTTTAATCTGACAATTGAATGTTGATTGAATCGAAAACCTAAAACTCGAACTCGAACATCGAAAATCTAAGTGAAGTAATGACATAGGTTGGCGGAATAATATTGCCTGCAATCGCACCTAAAATCAATTGGGTGAACAGATAAAATGAACTAACGAAAAAGTCTAAAAGCCCACTTTATACAAAATGGTATAATTAGTGGATTAGGATAAGGGGGAATATTTCTTGAAAATAGTTAGAATCATCTTAGGGATCATTGTTATTGCTTTATCAGCAACTCAGTTAATTACTGGGAATTCTGAGTTATTACCGTATACCATGTTGTTCTTGGGGTTAATGATGCTGGTGATAGGATTTATCGAACTTCAAAAGGATCGAAAAGGATTTGGGGGGTATATGTGTCTTGCTGTCTCGTTATTTGTTTTCTATGTCGCGACCCAAGGTTTCTTAATATAGAATTCTATGGTTTTTTATGAAATTTTATAGGGTCTTTGTTCATCATTGGGGATTTAGAATTAACAAGAAGGGAGTTGCTCTGGCAGCTCTTTTTCTTATGCGCTTAAATATTATGGTGAAATATAGATAAATTGGTTGTGAAAAGGATGTTCTTTAGTGGGGTTTCATCAACATATGCTGTGATTTATTTAGGTCTATTTCCAACGGTGATTCCGTATTTTGCCCTTGCTTATATTACTTCAAAAGTTGGGGCATCGGAAGCGACAAGTTCGCTGTATTTGACACCTGCTGTAGCACTTATTATTTCATGGCTTTTGTTAGGGGAATTTCCAACCATGCTAGCTTTAGGAGGAGGGGGATTAACTTTAGTTGGTGTGAGTTTATCGAACCTAAATATAAAATCAAAAACGAATGTGAAAAATAAAAGACAGGATTATGTTGATTTATAAGAGTAATATTGTACTAAAAGTATATAGGGCTTTTAACATGAGAGTTGCTCGGGCAGCTCTTTTTTTTATGGAGCTAACTGGGTAAATAGCGTCTTCTTTTTTAAAATTTTACATGCAATAATTTGTACATTCGTTAAAATAACTAAAATGTAAACGAGGGGAAGTTTATGGAGAGAGTTAATTATTCTATTGTTGATGTGTTTTCTAATGGAAAATATACAGGAAATCAACTCGCGGTTTTTAAGAAAGCTGGAAATATTCCGGATAATGAAATGCAACAAATAGCCAAAGAAATTAATTTTTCCGAAACTACCTTTATCTTGTCTGATTCAAAAAATGATGGCGGCTATGATGTTCGGATTTTTACACCTAATGAAGAGGTTCCTTTTGCTGGACATCCGACTTTAGGAACTGCATATATCATTCAAAACGAAGTATTAGAAGCAACATTGGAAAACATTATCTTAAACTTTAAAGGTGGACAGATAACAGTAACATTCAATAATCAAGAAGAGCTTCTATGGATGAAACAAAATGAACCAACTTTTGGCCGGATTTTAGATACAGATAAAATTTCTGAAATTTTAAATATACATAAAAAAAACATAGATGATAGATTTCCCATTCAAGAAGTTTCGACGGGACTTCCAGTGCTTGTTGTCCCATTAAAATCATTGGAAGCCATTAAAAAAGTAAAGATTAATAAAGAAAAATATTTTGAGTTAATCGAACATACGGATGCAAAAGCCATTATGGTTTTTTCTCCAGAAACGTATGATTCGAAAAATGATTTGAATGTTCGCGACTTTGCGGACTATTATGGTATTCCCGAAGATGCAGCAACTGGCAGTTCTAATGGATGTTTAGCTGCTTACTTAGTTAAATACCGGTATTTTGAAAAAAGTGAAATAGACATTCGCGTAGAACAAGGATGCGAAATCGAAAGACCTTCTTTATTGTTTTTAAAAGCAGGTGATGTTAACGGGGAAATCGACGTTCATGTAGGAGGTAAAGTAGTGAAAATTGCTCAAGGTGAATGGTTTCTTTAATAACCTGACCTTTTCAACTGACAAGTGATTTACTTCAAAACAAGTAAGGTTGCTGAGGCAGCCTTTTTCTTCTTGAACTTCGCTTCCCTATCAATCTCGTGATCAGGAAAACAAACAATGTTTTGAATGAATTTTCCTGACAGAATACCACAAAAAAATCCTCACAAAGGAGGCATTCCAAATGAATAAAGAATCAATATTAATCGTAGAAGATGAAGAAAAAATCTTGAGACTGCTTGAATTAGAGCTCGAAATCGAAGGCTACCAAACCGGAAGGGCAATGGATGGGTATGAAGCCCTTGAAGCCTATCAATCAAGAAAGTGGGATTTGATCTTATTGGATGTCATGCTTCCAGGCATAAGCGGCATCGAGCTGCTTCGTAAAATTCGAACGAAAAACACTGTCACCCCTGTCATCCTGTTAACGGCAAAGGGCTCGGTTGAAGATAAAGTTTCTGGTCTTGATCTCGGTGCGAATGATTATATCACTAAACCTTTCCAAATTGAGGAATTGCTTGCGCGAATACGTGCGGTTTTAAGAATGCGGACTGCGGCACCTTCAATGGAAGATGAAGACGGTGAATGGCTAAATACTGCTGACTTAAAATTAAATGTCAAAACGCGCGAAGTCATTAGAGGTGAAAGTGAAATTGACCTAACCCCAAAAGAGTATGATCTACTTCTTTATTTATTGAAGAATAAGCGCCAAGTGCTAAACCGGGATCAAATTCTGGAAGCGGTTTGGGGGTATGATTTCTATGGAGAAACAAACGTAGTGGATGTGTATATCCGATATGTTCGCAAAAAGCTCGAATATGGCTTTGATACGCCGCTTATTCATACCGTAAGAGGCGTTGGCTATGTCATGAAGGAAGCAAAATGAGACTGCGGAAGAAAATAAATTTATATACAGCGGTACTATTCATTTTCCTGCTCCTTTTGATGAATGTTTCCATTTATTTTGTTTTCAGTAACCTGATGATGGTGCACGAACTTAATCGTGCAAAAGCGGAGACAGAGAAAATTGCATTTGATGTTAGTAAAAATGTTAATCATATTTCACCAAATGATTTACTTCGGGCTTATCTGCCTATAGATGGCATGGTTGGAATTGTAAAAGAAGGGCAACGAAAAGGAACAGCTGTGACATCCAATTCTGAAAAGCAGTTAAGCAATCGAAAAAGCAGCTTTTACCCAGGTGAGAAGAGCGCGATCATCACATATCATCAGAAAAAGTATGTGTTCGTTTCAAACCCGATCGTTTGGGGGGATGGAAGTGTAGTTAATCTTCAAATCACCAAAAGCATTCAAGCAACAGAAGAAATGCTCTCTGTTCTTCGCATTGTATTAATTGCCGTAACTGTCATTGCCATGATTCCTGTTATGATATCAAGCAGTATTCTTAGTAACTTCATCGCTCGTCCGATTCGATCGATGATTGATACGATGAAGGAGATTCAAACAAGCGGCCAATTTAAGCGACTTAGCCTAGAGGAAAAATCAAAAGATGAACTTGTGGAAATGGGAAAAACCTTTAATCACATGATTGATTTGCTGCAAACTAACTTCGAAAAACAGGAGCAATTCGTATCAAATGCTTCCCATGAATTAAAAACACCGTTAACTATCATCGAAAGCTATGCAAGCCTTTTGAAAAGAAAAGGGTTGGAGCGGCCTGAATTGTTCGATGAATCCATAGAGGCCATTCATTCTGAAGCGATTAGAATGAGAGAGCTGACTGAGCAAATGCTCCTGCTTGCAAAGCATCAGGAAAAATGGAATATAGAGAAGGAATACGTCAATCTGACCGATATCATTGCCGAGTTAGCGAAAGTATATAAAAATGCGTACAATCGAACAGTGGAGATTTATAGTGGTGATGAAATTGAAGCATTAACGGACATTCAAAAGTTAAAACAACTTTTGTTTATTTTTTTGGACAATGCAAGAAAGTATAGTGACGAGCATATCTCAGTCTACATAGGACAAACAAGTAATGAAGCATATATCCGCATCGAAGACAGAGGGGATGGAATTGCAAAGGCTGAATTGCCAAAAGTGTTCGATCGCTTTTATCGTGTAGATAAAGCTAGAACCCGAAAGCAAGGCGGATCAGGATTGGGGCTTTCCATGGCAAGGGAAATTGCTGATGCAATTGATGTACGGATTGAAATGGATAGTCTCGAAGGCAGGGGAACGAACGTTACTCTTTTATTTAAATAAACCAGAATGCGTTGGATGGGGGACACGATGAAGAATGGAAAAGTGCTGATAACAGTTGGATCAGCTCTCGTTTTTGGTCTGCTAGTATTCGTTGGATTTCAATGGTGGGCTCCATCATTATCCGCGGAAAACTTGACGAAAGAAGAAGTGTACCAGACAGCAAAGGATAAATATCCTGGAACCATTATAAAGACAACGAAAAGTGAAGGTGAAGAATATCAGATTGAAATGCAGCTTGAAACAGGGGTATATCTAATTAGGATGGATGCGAAAAGCGGTGAAGTTCGTTCTATAAAAAAAGAAACAATAGTTCATACAGCTGAAGAAACGACGGAAAAAACACCCCAAAAACAACTGAACCAAAAAGAAATAAAGGCACGTATTTCCTCACAAGGTGACCTGGAACAAATTGATTTTGTACAGGAGAAAGACAACTCCTATTATAAAGCGGTGGTAAATAAGAATAACGAAAAAATCACATTAATACTCGACCCACATACAGGAGCTATTATTGACTCGACAATGGTAGCGGATAGTATCATTACAGAAAACGAAGCAATTGCGATTGCGGAAAAACATGTAAAAGGAACTGCTGACGATACAGAATTTTATCAACCTTCAGATCAGACATCTTATTATTTGGTCGAAGTTGAATTAGAAGACGATAGGGACGCAGTAGTCCAAGTGGACGGCTACACAAAAGAAGTAAAAACAATCACATGGGAAGATGATGAAGTGGAAGATAATGATGGTCCTGAATAAAACAGTTGCTTAGGGATAAGGGTTTATTAATCTAGACGGAAATGATACAAATCAAAAAAAAAGGGTGATGCATATTAGCTGTCTAATATGCATCACCCTTTTTTTGGTTCGGTGAGTAAGGAAAATGCAAAAAAAAAGAGAAGAAATTGTAATAATTCTCACTGATTTCTAATCCTTCTATCATTTAACTCTAATTTAATAGCTCTAACATGGAATTAGCTTAAAAAAAGGTTTTATCCATGGATTCGCCTTAAATCATTGGTGAAGGCACCAAATGATAAAAAGGAGGCAAATAAGTTGGATGAAAGGCATCTGGATTATTGTACATAGAACATTTCCAACATATTTCAACATGAGAAGGGAGAATAAGTAATGTCTATCATTTCTAGAATTCTGGATTATAACAAGAAGTTTGTCGATCAAAATAAATATGAAGAGTTTCAAACCACAAAGTATCCAAATAAAAAGATCGTCATCATTACGTGCATGGATACCCGTCTGTTGGAGCTGCTTCCAAAAGCGATGGGTTTAAAAAATGGTGATGCGAAAATCATTAAAAACGCTGGAGCTATTGTTTCGCACCCTTTTGGCAGCATTATGCGCAGTATCCTTGTCGCTATTTATGAGCTGAAAGTGGAGGAAGTGTGTGTGATCGGACATCACGGATGCGGTATGGTGGGGCTTCAATCATCATCACTTCTTGATGCCGCAAAGCAGAAGAAAGTCAGTCAGGAGCATATTGATGTACTTACAAACTCTGGTATTGAACTATCAAAGTGGCTGTCGGGATTTCAATGTGTTGAGGAGAGTGTAACAAATAGTGTCCATTTGATCAAAAATCACCCATTATTACCAGATTCCATTGCCGTTCACGGTATGGTCATCCATCCCGAAACGGGTAAATTAGAGCGAATCATAGATGGATATAGCAAGGTTGCAAGCAACGACTAAATACACATTTAATAAAAGAAGGAGTGATAGAATGATTCGTTCTAGCAGGCTTGAAGGATACAACTTAGGCCATTTTCAAAAAGACCTGGTTGCCGGGGTGGTAGTTGGGATTGTAGCAATTCCTTTAGCGATGGCTTTTGCCATTGCTTCAGGAGTAAGACCAGAATACGGACTTTACACATCAATTATTGCTGGAATTATGGTCTCCCTTTTGGGAGGGTCCAAATATCAAATTGCAGGACCGACTGGAGCCTTTGTCCCGATCTTGTTGGGAGTGGTCATGCAATACGGATATGAAAAACTGTTAATCGCCGGTTTCTTGGCAGGCATCATGATATTTCTTTTAGGTGTTTTCAAATTGGGAAGATTCATCAAGTTTATTCCCCGTCCAGTTACCATCGGCTTTACTGCTGGAATTGCTGTGATTATCTTCTCTGGCCAGATTGCCAATTTCTTTGGACTCAGTAACTTAAAAAAGGAAGAAGCATTTCTTTTAAATATGAAAGAAATCATATTGAATTTTAATACAGTGAACATCTACAGTGTATTGGTGGCTATCATTAGTTTAGCACTCGTCATATTAACTCCAAAGTATATACCAAAAATCCCTGGAGCATTGCTGGGATTGATGGTATCAACTCTAGTCGCTGCCTTTTTCTTTCCTGATCAGGTAGCGACCATTGGATCGACCTATGGTGCCATTCCTAATGAATTGCCCCATTTTCAGTTTCCCCAGATCACCGGCAGCCTAGTGATTGAACTCCTGCCGGCTGCTTTAGTCATTGCCATGCTTGGAGGAGTTGAATCACTATTATCTGCTGTAGTGGCAGACGGCATGACCGGCAGTAAACATAACAGTAATAAAGAGCTAATTGGGCAAGGATTGACCAATATGATTACGCCTTTATTTGGAGGCATTCCGGCTACAGGTGCCATCGCGCGTACCGCAACGAATATTAAAAACGGTGCAGTTTCCCCTATATCTGGTGTGGTACATGGGTTGGTGGTATTACTGGTGCTAGTTAGTTTAGCTCCTTATGCTTCGGCCATTCCATTGGCCAGTATGGCCCCCATTCTTATGTTTGTCGCATGGAACATGAGTGAACGCAAAGAATTTTCGCATATCTTAAAAGCAAAAACCATGGACTCGGTCGTATTAATCGTGACCTTCTTGTTAACAGTTTTGATTGACCTGACAACAGGTGTTGGGATCGGTTTACTATTAGCTATTCTATCTTTTGTTAAACTAATGAGCGGTACATTGAAATTATCAAGGGTTTTACCAGATCCAACTGATAAACTAGTTAAACCGGAAATGGTTCAACACGGTTCAAATTGTCCACAGATTCACATTTATACGATAGAAGGACCTTTATTCTTTGGTTCAATCGAAAGGCTACAAGAAGAAATCGAACAAATCATGCGTTCTAAACCAAAAGTCCTCCTATTAAGAATGAGCAATGTGTCATTTATTGATACATCGGGAGAAGCACTTCTCACCGACATTGTGAAGCAATTCAAGTTTCACCAACTACAAGTGTTGATTTCCGGGATTCAACAGGAACCTAAAGAAATGCTCGAAAAAACAGGTTTTAATAAACTAGTAGGTGAGGAACAGTTCTTTTCCAGTACGGGTGATGCCATTAATAAAGCTTTATCAAAACTAGATGTTAACCGTTGTAAAGGGTGTAAACAATTTTCTTTTGATGAATGTACGGCACTCTCCCAGCAGGCTCCAAAGCCTGCGGTATTAAAACAGAAAAGAAAACAAGAGATGGGATTAACATGACTCCTGTCAACAAGATAAGGCATCTGCTTTTGGCAGATGCCTTTCTCTTAAACCTTTAATAAACAATTCCCCTTTGAAGAATTTTCACAAGCAGTTAGTATATCTAAGAATATAACAAAAAATAATTATTACTGCCTTTAAGGGGAATGAATGTGATATATGATAGCCTAAATTAGTCTTAAGACTGTCAAACAAGTTGACTTACTTGAACGAAAAAAAGAAAGAAGCGAAAAAGCGTTGATTATTTTTGGCTAGATGAAAAACCTAAAACAATAACTAAAATCGTCAAAATTGAAATCATTAACATATAAGCATGGTTTGCACAGGGATTAATCAAGACAGAAGTTAATTTAATTATATGCCACTATAAGCATGATTCCAAATGGCCTCATCTTCAATCTGGTTAGGAACTTTTAAAACACAAACATTTTCTAGGTTCCATTCCAATTCGGAAATACTCGTTGCATTATCCGAGGGGATTAATATTAATACATTAAATTTTTTTTCTTTTAACATGTCTTGCATAGCTTGTTGAAACAAATAGGCATGGTCATAAATTGTTGACCATCTAACAAATAGGATTGAATCACTATTGTTAATTGTTTCATTGAATCTTGCTATTCTTTTATTTAAATTTTCTTTGAAATCAGGATATGTTTCAAACCACTTTTTATCAGGGAGGATGGGGAAATCGTGAACTGAAGTAACTTTATAATGGTTATCTCTGATCAAATAGGTATTTACAGCATTTATAACTATGTCATCATCAAAATAAGTAGCTGATCCTTCCACTAAAGTAAGATTCCTCAATTCCATATATTCTTTGAACTGATTTCTATATAGATTAGCCACTTCTGCAAATGACTCAGTATAGACCCAGTCAAGAGGCAAAGAAAATCTTCTTAAACCAAGTCTTCTTAGGTTCAAAGTGGGAGAGCAAGCGCTGCCACAAGGAATGATTACATCATAAGTTTTCTTGATTTCGTTTAATTTCAATATTAATTCCCCTTTCCAAATTATCAATACTATAGTAGATGAGAATTTTTTTTTTTGATTGGACAATCCCAAAAAAGGCTTCAGAGTCTTGGTGAACAGGAATAGCCAAGGCTATCTATCTTTCAATGCACGTTGAGAACTACCTTTTTAAAGGATATGTGAAAACTGATGATATCCTCTTTAAGACAAAGCAAAACGCATGCCCAAGTTTGAGGCATGCGTGAACTATTATTCTTTTATGATATCCAGGTCTTTCAAGACATCCAGTGTAATCGTCTTGGCTTTGCTGCCGCTGCCGTCCGTGTTCGTTGCGAAAGCCCATTTCCCTTTGTCCGTTTCGATGTAACCCACATACCAGCCCAATCCCATATCGGAAAGGCGTGTACCTGTTTTTCCATGGAGGACATATGAGTCTGCTTCTTCGTTAATCATGATTCTCTTTACGGTTCTCATATGCTGCTTATCGATAGGCAGTGTTTCCTCTACAAGGTTTTCGATGAATTGTACTTGTTCCTGGGCAGATATTTTTATGCTGCTGTCCAGCCAGAAATGATCGATTCCACCGGATATATCGTGATTGCCGTAGTCGATCAGGTTTATATATTGCTGCATTTTTTCTGCCCCTATGTCGCGGGCCATTTCTTGATAATACCAGATCACTGAATGCCTCATGCCTGAAGCCAAAGTATGATCCCTGTTCCAATCTTCAAATTCCCTGATTACACCATCCCATCGCTTCACTTCATATTCATCGCTCACCGCTTTTGTCTGTAAGCCAATTAATGCATTCGCGACTTTAAATGTCGATTCTGGAGTGTAGCGTACGTTACTTCTCTGTTTGTTATAGATATATACTTTATCATTTTTTAAGTTTTGGATGACCGTCGTGCCTTCCACACCAGCGAAAGATTCCCTGATATGCAGTTCTTTCACCTTTTGATCGTTTGCACTTGCATCAATCGTGCTCATAGAACCAGTGACTAGCAGGACAAGAATGAAACATAACGTTTTAATTTTCATTACACACTCTCCTTTAAGGCATGGATTGATCGATCATATGAAATACAGGTCTTCATCATTTCCATAAAATAGGTTGATAGTTAAAGTATACATATTTCCGATTAGAAACAAAACCTTATTTGGGGATTCAGTAAATGTACAAAACTAGATCATATCAATCAAGGAGGATTGCAGCGGGTAGCTAATGAATATATATAGCAAACGATTCAATGGGAGGAGTCTATCATGAAGGTTAATCAAAGAAAAATAAATAATAATGAGAAAGAAGTTTCATACACACATATTGAAAATGGAAGTCGGGCCGTTTGTTTTATGTTTTCAGGTGCGGGTTACACGTATGAGAAGCCGTTATTTTATTATTCGACAATGCTCATGCTTCAAAAACAGTTTGATGTCGTGCATATTCATTACTCTTACGACCAGGATATATTCAAGCATCCTTTGGTGGATATCACAAAAGTGATCGTTAATGATATGAATCCCGTCCTTACGGAAATACTTCAAAATAATGAATATCAAGAAACTGTGTTTCTGGGCAAATCACTTGGCACCATTCCGATCATCAACGGAATTATGAAAAGTGAGCGGTTCATGAATTCCAAAATGATTTTGCTTACGCCGCTATTGAAGTTCGATTCTATTGTGGAAGGGCTATTGAGCAGCAATCATTCAGCACATATAGTAATAGGAGAAAAAGATCATCATTATATTCCAGGTAAAATTCAAATGATAGAAAA
Organism: Peribacillus sp. YIM B13482; assembly: GCF_042787975.1. Taxonomy (NCBI): domain Bacteria; kingdom Bacillati; phylum Bacillota; class Bacilli; order Caryophanales; family Bacillaceae; genus Peribacillus; species Peribacillus sp. YIM B13482. Next base: position 66,113 of record NZ_JBHZPF010000010.1, on the reverse strand, counting down.
TAAAACGAATATAAGCATAGATCAAGTCCCTAATGCTAATCATTCTTTGGAAATTGAACCTTTGCATGCTTCAAGGTCGATTACGATGCTGGAAGATGTAATGAAAAGAATGGAAGAGTTCTTAAAGATAGGATAGAACTAACGAACTTGAGCGGATAGCCAGTTATGTTGAATCTGAATGCATGGTTTTGATCATTCATTAAGCCTGCAATCAACTCACGGGTGCCCGGCCTTTAGCAGGGAGTGCTTTTTTTAAGAGTGAAGGGGGATAATGATAACTAATCATGGATTTATGAAAGGAGAAATCATGGAGGGAACCCATAGATTTAATTCAATTGATGAGTACATTATACAATTTCCCGAAGAAGTTCAGGAGATACTAAAAACGATAAGAACAGTCATAAAGAATGCAGCACCGGATGCAGAAGAAAAGATAAGCTATCAAATGCCTACTTTTGCTTTATACGGAAATCTGGTACATTTCGCTGCCTATAAAAAACATATAGGACTTTATCCAACTTCAAGCGCGATCTCTGCTTTTGAATATGCTTTATCTGATTATAAACGTTCAAAAGGGGCCGTTCAGTTTCCACTGAACAAGCCAATTCCTTATGAATTAATAACCGAAATCGTTACATTTAGAGTGGAAGAGAATAAAAAGAAGGAAGCGGAAGGGAAATTGAAAAAGAAAAAATAACAAAAACTATTATCTATGTAACATTTGATTGTGAGATTCAAAAAGATAGAGAAGGGTGGAAATAGTATGTTCAAAAAATTATTCGGTAAAAAAGAAAATGTGGAACATCTGCTTGCTCCTATAAATGGACAAGTTATAAATATTGAAAACGTTCCCGATCCAGTGTTTTCCGGGAAGTTAATGGGGGATGGAATAGCGATTCTTCCTGAGGAGGGGGTGGTTGTATCTCCTATTGATGCAGAAGTGATCCAGGTTTTTCCTACTAAACATGCTTTAGGCCTCCGCACAAAGCATGGCATAGAATTGTTAATTCATATAGGTTTAGATACAGTTAACCTTAAAGGTGAGGGATTTGAAGTCCATGTCGCAGAAGGGAAAAGTGTAAAAGCAGGAGACAGGCTTGTTACATTTGATATCGAATTTCTAAAATCCAAAGTTCCCAGCATCATAACTCCGATTATTATCATGAATGGCGAGCTAGTTGAAAAACTGGAAAAAACAAATATCAGCCAAGCAAATAGTAACGAAACAACGATTATGAGTGTTCATTTAAAGTAAGGCCTAATGTAGAATCGGATTCTTTTGAGAATGATAAGGCATTAAACCCCGGTTCATTCATTGATTCTACAAGTTTAGCCGGCGGAGTCATTAGCCCCATGGGTGTTTACGGTCGGCGATGGTTCTTGAATTGTTTTTGTTATGCATACATCCATTCTTTTTTTGTTGTGGGCAGGATTATCGGAAAATGGAGCGAATAGTAGGTGAATGAACATAAAATAAATCAAGTGAGGGTGAATTTGATGGGAGTTCAAGCAGAGAAGATCTTTGTAAACTTGCCTGTTAAAGATTTGGATGCCTCAATAGAATTTTTCACAAAGGTGGGCTTTAAGTTTAACGAGCAAATGACCAATGAAAATGCAACATGCATGGTTATCAGTGAGTCTATATATGTCATGTTATTGGTTGAAGATTACTTTAAAACGTTTACCAAGAAGGAAATCCCGAATCCAGCAGCAAGTACGGAAGCCATCGTGGCCCTATCGGTTAAAAGTAAGGAAGATGTGGATGAGGTCGTGAATAGGGCACTCGATGCTGGCGGAAGGCCTTTTAATGAAGCCATCGATCATGGGTTCATGTACGGGTGGAGTTTTCTGGATATCGATGGGCATTCTTGGGAAGTTTTTTACATGGATGAAAGCGGGTTTAATCAAAATTAAATCAAACGCAAGGCACACTCCTCACTTAAGGGCTGTGTCTTTTTTTGAAGTCAACATGATTGCCTGCTAGAAGTAGGAACCCGTTAGTTGGAGTGTATAACATCATATTTAACAAGTAAGACAAAGCAGGGGAAGGTGAGAAGAACTGAAGTTCCCAACAAAATTCGGCACTGATATGAAGGATGAAGAATATGAAAACCCTTCCCAACATAAAATGTGGGAAGGGATTTCTAGCTTATGGACACAAAACTTTGCACTATTATTCTATCGGTTTAATTCGAGAAGGATGACATAGAAAACTGCTAGAAATACAAGGACCCTTCGCATCCAGCAACATTCATCTTAAATGAAGTTTAATCATAACAATACAGGGCTAATATCTTTCCACTCATAAACCAATAGATTTAATTCAGCACCAGTCATTTTGATTTTTTCGGTTTTAAGCAATTCAGCACCAAAAGCCTCATAGAAAAATCGAGAGTTATTATCTTCAAGCACCTCAACAAAAATTGTATGGAAGCCCAGTTTTTTAAATATAAAAAATAATTCTTTGATGAGTTTCTTTCCAATCCCCATTCTTTGAAAATCTTCGAGGATATATATCGCAGTTAGATCACCCGAATCTTCAACTTTATTCGTTTCCCTTTTTCCTCCGCTTATAAATCCGACTATTTCTCCCTCGTTATTTTCTGCTACATAAACATGATTTCTATCTTTAGATATATTCTCTATCCATACGTCTTTCCTTTTCCCATAAGACAGTTTATCTAAAAAATCACTTGGCATTATATTTTTATATGTGGTACGCCAGCAATCGACATGGACTATTGCTATACCCTCAGCATCAGCAACGTTTGCCTTTCTTATTAACAAATTGATTTCCCCCTTTACAGGTTAAATGAAAAACGCGGTTCAAATAGGTAAATTCAAATTTTTCACCATTGACGCACTGAATTCAGGAGTATGTTCCATATAAAAAGGATAACTATCACGAAGTATAAATAGTTTCTTAGAGTCATCTAAAAAAGTGTGATCCATTTGTTTTGTCAGTTCATCAATAAACCTTTTATCGGGTGTACCGAACGTCACCGCCATTTTTGGCGGTAAGGCCTTCATGGCAATAGGGATCCAAGGCCTTTGTTTTGAAACCACTATTGCATGTGCTGTTCCGCTAATTACGAAATTAAATATATCTTGATCTTGTTCCGTTTTCATACCAAGGTTACTTTTCAGCCAATCGCGTAAGCTTGGTACCGAATCCACAGGGAAGCCAATCTCTCTTAAATAAAGTGTTCTTAACATTCCGGATGCCTTCCGTTCATCTTCATTTACATAATCATGGGCAATGATTTCGAGAAGGTGGCCATCTCCATCACGAAAATATAGATTTTTTCTTCCGTTCGTTTCGTCGATATACTGACCATGTTCTTGTCTTAGGACCAATAATCCGGATTGTTGGATAAATGATGCCGCTTCATCAAATTGAGAATATGGGACTTGAAATGCAAAGTGTGCTGGAGAAATGGGCTCAAACGCTTCTTTAAAACTCAACGAAGTAAAGGGCGTCAGCTGAAACTGAATGAACTCTTTAGATTCTGATAGAATGGGGAGCTGCAGGCGGTTAGCGTAGCATTGCTTTACACCTTCAATAGATACTGTCAGTAATTCTAAATCTGCGAAATGAGTAATCAAAATTTTCACCCCTTATCTTCTAGTTTGCTATACCCCCTATTTTTTACTAATATTATCCATTTTGCAACTAACCTGCCCGAGTCCAAGAAATCAACAGGGCCTTCTTTTTAAATGAACATGGAATAATTGTTAATGATTACTATTATATGATACTATTGACCTGGTTTGTTTCGTGGGGGAAGGTGTAGGATGAAGCGGATTTTCCGTAATAAAATATTTTATTTACTAATCTTCTTGGTTACCTTGGGGATTGTGTTTATTTTTAATAATGACAATGAACCGACTGAGGAATTAACTGAAGATGAATTTTTCACAACTTTAGAGGATGGCAAAGTAACATATTTGGAGTTGGAGCCCCAAAAAAGAGTTTTTGAAATAAGCGGGCGGCTGAAAGGTTATGAAAAGGATCAATATTTTATCGCCACTGTCCCAAATAGTGAAATTTCGATGAATAGAATGAATGACGCTGCAGAAGAACATGATATAGAAAAAATTGTGGTCATGCCACAAGACACAGAGACAAGCGCATGGGTCAATTTTTTTTCAACGTCCATTCCGATCATGATCATTTTCACCCTATTTTTCGTTATTTTACTATTGGTCAAAAGAATGAACCATTCTAAATGATGAAAAAACTTGCTTTTCCAATTGGATGGTTTGAAATGAAAGGGAAATCATTAGAGGAAATTGAAGAATACTGGCGTGAGCATGATTTGGCAAAGGCTATTAAACCTGCTTAAGTTGGCCATTCGCAAGCGGTCATGCTGAGTATTGACTTCTTCCATATAAAACCTTTAAATTGATATTGAAATTTGCTGAATAATTTGATAGAATAAAATCAATCAAAAGACTATGTGCAACTGGCGAAACACGGATAACCGTGAGGGAACACATAGTGTCGTAGCCGTTCGCCTGGGCAGAGGTAAGGGATTTTATCCCTTGCCTCTTTCTGTTTATTAACAGAGGATAGTGAAGTTTTAAAGAATGCAGATTTTCATGGGCAAAAAATATTGTCAATATTTCGAAATTTGAAAAAAAACTATCATAATCAAAAGGGGACAAACAAGATGAGCACAATTCTTTTAGAAAAAGTGAAAACGATCAAAACATTAAATAATATTGCTGAAAGCGGGCTAAATGTATTCAATAAAGGCGATTTTACGGTCGACAATGACAGTGAAAACCCTGATGCGATCGTTGTTCGCAGCTTTAACATGCATACAATGGAATTCGGAGATCAATTAAAAGCAATCGCAAGGGCAGGGGCGGGAGTCAATAATATTCCGGTCGACAAATGTACCGAGCAAGGAATCGTTGTTTTTAATACACCTGGTGCTAACGCTAACGCTGTAAAAGAAATGGTACTGACATCATTAATGGCTTCATCTCGTAACCTTTTTGCCGGTGTGGCATGGACAAAGACATTAGAAGGCGAAGGAGAACAAATTCCGAAGCTTGTAGAAGCAGGAAAGAAACAATTCGTTGGAAAAGAAATCAAGGGAAAAACTCTGGGTGTAATCGGCTTAGGTGCGATCGGTGCGCTTGTGGCGAATGATGCCCTGGATTTAGACATGGATGTAATTGGATTTGACCCGTTCATCTCTGTCGATACAGCTTGGAATTTATCTCGCAATGTACAGCGCGCCATGACGATTGAAGAGTTGTTTGCAGAATCTGATTACATTACTGTACACGTTCCATTAACGGATGACACAAGAGGAATGTTTAACCAAGAAACATTTGGCATCATGAAACCAGGCGTTCATATTTTGAACTTCTCACGCGGTGAGCTAGTGAATGAAAATGATATGGAAGCTGCACTTGAAAGCGGGAAAGTTGGCAAGTTCATTACAGACTTCCCGAATGAAAACGTGCTGAAAATGAAAAATGTCGTTCCAATTCCGCATCTTGGTGCCTCTACGCAAGAATCAGAGGAAAACTGTGCCATCATGGCAGCACGTCAGGTGAAAGGATTTTTAGAAACAGGGAACATCAAGAACTCAGTGAATTTCCCAAATACTTCCCTTCCTTTTACAGGAAATCGTCGTGTGGCAACATTCCATGAAAACGTTCCGAACATGGTTGGGCAAATCACACTGGCTGTATCAGGCTTTAATTTGAACATCGCTGACATGGTTAACAGAAGCCGTGGGGGATATGCGTATACGATCATCGACATTGACGGTGAAGTAAACGGCGATATCATTCCTAGCTTGGAAGAAAAAATCAAACAAATCGAAGGCATCGTTACAACCCGTATTATTTAATTGGAACAGGAAGAAAGCATGAAGGAACGCCCTGATGCTTTCTTGCCCAAATGATAAATAGCAGTGCAAGCCTCAATTCCTTTAAGGAGTTGAGGCTTTTTAATTTGCATGGGTTTAGCGTTATAAAGGAATTGTTGGTAAGTTCAGTGTCTTCAAGATGCAATTCCTCCAGTTAATTCTCCTTAAACTCCCTTAATAAAAAATTAAGAAAAACTATTCATAATAAGTTTCACCAATATGAATAGGGAGTTAGTTAAAAAAAATCAAGGACAAACTACTTAGGGAGGATAAGATATGAAAAAGCTGATGTTCGTGAAGCTTGGATTAGATATTTTAATGGCCGTTACGTTCGTATTATTTTTCAATAAACAAGTATTAGGAGGATTAACGTTTCATGAAATTGCCGGGTTAGTAATTGCCGTATTATTTTTCATCCATGTGTTGCTCAATTGGCGATGGGTAAAAAAAGTCACGGTTAAATTGTTTGACCTTAATTTACCTCTTAAAACAAAATTTGGTTATTTTTTAAACGTAATGTTGTTAATTACAATGACCTTTATTATGATCAGTGGTATTTTTATTTCAAGAGTTGTATTCCCAAATATCAACGTTGGTAATGAACAATGGTTTAAAATTTCTCATATATCCATTTCGTTTTTAGTGCTTATTTTAGTTGCAGCCCATATTGGATTACATTGGAAATGGGTAATAAATGTTTTTAAAAATATGATGAAGTTCAGAACCCCCAAACCATTCATAGGGATTTTAGCAAGAGCAGCAACAATTGCTTTATTAGTGTTTGGGGGCTATCAAATGTACTCAACAAATTTCATCATGCAGCTGCAAGGAGTTGCGAACGTGTTTAATCTTTCTTCTTCACAAATGCCAGAAGGCGGCTTCGAAAGGGGAGAAAAACCGAACTTTCAAGAAGGGGACTTCAAAAGGGGAGAAAGACCAAACCCTCCGGAAGGCGGCTTCGAAGCGGGAGAAGGCCAATTTGAAAAACCAATGTCAGAAGGCAGCCTAAAAGGGGAAAAAGGCCAATTCGAGAGTTCGAACGCTTTAGGTGTTATCATAACGTATTTTGGCATTATGTCTGTATTTATAATTATCATTTATTATATGGAAAAATTTATAATGAGAAATAAAAGTAAAAAGAAAAAAACTAACTCCAGTAATGGGGATTTAACGGGTGTATAAAAAGTAATTCATATATAAACCGGATACTGCTTTTGTTCGTTATTACCTTTCGTTTTGTTCTTATCCTGACTGAGGGAAAAACAAAAAGGGGAAATTTTACTTCTTCCTAAGCCTAGCTGGATTATCAAGAAGTACATACACTTTTGAAAGCCTATTTAAAAAATCACTAAAATTGGTAGGGAATATACTGGCTCAACTAATGTCCCTAAAAATTGTGACGATTCCGTTGATGCAGTATATTCGATGTTAAAAAGACTCCAACAGGAGGAAATTGCTCGGTATTGCCTACATTCCAAAATCCATAAATCGGGATAGGTATACCATTCTCTCCAATCATAAAAAAATAATAGCTAAAATTCTTACCCATATCATTACCAACAAAACGGGGTAGCAATCCATAAAAAATCCGGTCTTCAATTGAAAAACGGATTTTTTAATGATGATGTTCATGACTTTCTTCTAGTTTTTGAATCCCTTTTTGCAAGAATTTCAATTCACTTTCAGAAAGTTTTCCTACGATAAACTGTTTTTGAGGCATAATGATTGAACCATCATTACTAGCATGCACTTTTATATAGTATAGGCCATTACTATCAAAGTTTTTACTTAAAGTATAAGTACCGTTCCCCTCTTCTACAGCTTGTTCCATACTATATTTGAGTGAGCCATCTTGTTTCCATATCTCAAAATGAACAAAATCCGCGTTTTCAACCATTTTACCACCTTGAGTAAGCACAGCCTTTATCGTCTCCTGTTTATTAGCCGAAAAGGATGCTGGTATAATTATCTCAGCTTCAAGTGGTGTTTCTTCTTTGTATAGATTAGTGACATCCTTTTCAAGTGAACAAGCACTTAGCAATAGGCTGAAAATAAAGATTAAAGAAATACATATATTATTTTTCACGGCAAAAGCCACCCTTTACATATCGATTCATGTATTCAAAAACTTCTTAACTGCAGATATTCTTTTAATAATTAACCAGTCAATTAGCCAAACGACAATAAGAGATAAACCAACCAAAGGAAACAAAATTCCTAGACCTATTAATAGAATTAGAAAGAACTTCATGTTGTTTATAGGAGGAGCTTTCGGTGCACCCAATCCTTTTTTCGGCTTTCGCTTCCACCATAAATAAAAACCACTAAATGCAACAAGCATAATTCCTAAACAAATAAGAAGGCTGATTATTTGGTTAATCAAACCAAATTGGGTCCCTTTATGCAAGGTAATTCCCCAAGCAACTATTTTTCCTATTAAACCGTAATGATCATAACGATAATCAGCTAGAACTGCACCGGAATATTGGTCAATATGTATAGTCGCTTCATCCTGTGCTTTCGGTGGAAAAGCTGACAATGTATAAACGCCATCCGTTTCTGTTGGAATATTAATGCTATAACTTGGATGCATACCCTCTCGATTCGCTATCGTAACTACATCATCAATGGACAGTGGGATAAAACCTTGAATATCTGAGATAGGTACATCTAAATTTTCTGCTGCCCAAGGTACATCTGCAATATCTTTTGTTTTAATTAAGGATGTTGGAGCACTTCCTGTCCATATGGAAGGAGGATACCCAGATCCGGAATTGGTAGTTAACGTTTGAAAGTTACTTCCCCAAAAACCTGACCAAGGCAAACCTGTCATAATTAAAAATAACATTCCTGCTGATATCCAAAATGCAGGTACTGCATGTAAATCTCTTCTGAAAGTATTTTTACCTTTATTTATTCTTGGAAAAAGAACACCAGAAAGACTTAACTTATTTTTGGGAGACCATAAATAAAGACCAGAGACAATTAACACAACTGCCCAACACGCAGCTAACTCTACAACTCTGTCTCCCAAGGTGCCAGCCATCAGTTCACCATGAAATTCTTCAATCTTATCCATAAGTCTGTCTTCATCTTTTAACTCTCCAATAGATTTACCTGTATACGGGTCTATAAAAATGGTAAGGGACTCATTATTAGCAGTAATGCTTACTTCGCTTGAACGGGAGGCAGTATCTCCGGGCTGATATTTTGTCACCACTGCATCAGGGTATAGCTTCTTCACATTCTCAATCTGCTGAGATGCTGGTATCTTATCTCCTTGCTGAATAACCTCTTGATAGTCTTGGTAAAGCAAGTGTTCAATCTGTGGCTTAAATAAATAGATGGAGCCAGTAACTGCCAGAATAATAAGTAAGGGTGCAAAAATAATTCCAGCGTAAAAATGCCATCTCCATACTGTTCTATACAGAGAAGTGTTTGGTTGTTTAGTTTCCATTTATTCAGGACCTCCGAGTCGTACTATTAATTTCACTATATAGATGATAAAAGAAAAATGTGAGAAAAATATGAAATTTATTAAAAAATTGGAAGTTTGTATTTGTTAAAGATGAATGAGCATATCGACTAAGAAGAATAACTGTAACTAAGGAGTGAATCTGCCGAGAAAGAGTTTGCAAGCAGTACAATAGGAAGGAATGAAGGGAAATGAGGTAAGTATGGCGAAAGTAATCTATAGAAATGTGTTGAATATAGGAAAAGCATCAAACACTCACTTGTTGAACGGATAAGTAGCATGAAGGATGTTGAAGACAGACGCGTTGGCATTATTGTATAACGAAAATGTAAATGATCGAAAAAAAACATGAAGGAGTGTTGAATATGCACAAAAGAGATTGTTCCAAAAAGTGTCAGTGTTTCATCGTACCTAACTATATTCTTGAGAATTTGGCACAAAATGATGTGGAAGAAGCACGGGTCAGTTTAGCGAAAAGCCGTCATATGCGCAGGCGCAGAATCTTGAAAGAATATGATATTGATGGTGTTGTCGCTTTAACTGATGCAGGATCTGGTCCTCGTGGAGAATCTGCCCGCCATGTTTATGATTGCAGGGGAGGAACGAAACTCCGGGAGAATGAGGCCAGGAAAGAAGGGGATCGATCAAGTGCAGACCCAGTAGTTAACGCTGCATATGATTATAGCGGAGTTGTGCGTGACTACTTCAAGGATGTCTTGCATCGTAATTCAATTGATAACAAAGGCCTTGATCTCATTCTGAACGTTCATTATGGGAATAAATTCACGAATGCCTATTGGGACGGGGATGAAATGGTTTTTGGTGACGGCGATGGGGTCATCTTTAGCAATTTTGCCAATTCACTCGATGTTATTGGACACGAACTTACACATGGGGTTACGCAGTTCACAAGTGGATTGGAGTATGATGGTCAGTCTGGGGCCTTGAATGAACATCTTTCGGATGCGTTTGGAATTGCCATAAAACAATTTCATTTAAAGCAAACCGCGGGAGATGCAGATTGGCTAATCGGTGCTGATATAATGGGACCATCACTGAAAGGACAGGCGCTCCGTTCGATGAAAGCACCAGGTACTGCATTTGACAATAAGTTAATGGGGAAAGATTTGCAGCCTGATCACATGAGGAACTTCTATAAAGGAGATCGGGATAATCATGGTGTCCATATCAATAGCGGCATACCAAACAAGGCCTTTTATCTAGTATCGATGGAGATCGGAACGGACAAAGCGGCTTTGATCTGGTTCAATGCGATGCAGAATTTATTTGCAACGGCAAATTTCAATCAATTCGTACAAATTGTCATCAAGTCAGCGCAAAAACTTGTTGATAGTGGAGAAGTTCCGAAAACAGCTGTAGGGACAATTGAAAATGCTTTTAAAGCGGTTGGACTGCCTGAGTAGTCATAATCCATGAATAGGAGGCTTCATTTAACATGCATATCCAATTTAGCTGCATAGGGGGATTTGCCAACCTCGACTTGAACTTTCAGATAGACACAGATGAATTGCCAGAGGGAAAAAATGAGGAATTACTGAATTTAATGAAGACAGCTGACCTTCCAAATGCCCACCTAAGTAAAATGGCTGGAGCCAAAGCCCAAGGAGCGGACTCGTTTTTATACAAGCTGGATATAGCCGATGAAAAGCAGAAACAGTCCTTCTCATTTACTGACACAACAGCACCGGAGGAAATACAGCCCTTATTGGATTACTTACGTAACTTAGCCATTGAAATAAAGATGGCAGAATAGATTAAGCTTAATCAAATTTAGAAGAAAAAAGTCTATCATTCAGATAGACTTTTTTTTACGTGTTCTTAAAACTTCACAAAAATGTCATTTCATTTCACTTTTTACATGGATTTTGGCTGTTTGTTCTTTAAATGGACACAAAATAACAAGGAAATATCGATATAGAGTAGCAGATTTGAAAAGGAAATTGGAAAGTATAGCTCTTTAATGAGAGCTTGTAAAGAGTTAGCCAGTCAAACAGGTAATTGAGTCACAATAGGGAACGAATTTTGATAGAGGTACAAACAGAGCGGTTTTACAAAAAATGCATAAAATAGGATAATGGTCACAGAGAGGTGAAGTGAATGACATATCAAGAAATGAAAGTGACGATACCCGGAAACAGCTGTACCCAATTCGGGAAGAGCATATTGATCTCGCAAATCCAATTCTCCACATTGGAGGCAATATTCGAAGTCGATGAGGCGGTTCAAAGAAAGCTTGATCTCAATAGAAGGACTGAAATCAGGGAGTTCATCATTGATTCTGTATCGGAAGGGGACTTTTACTTTTCCCCGTTCATCTTCTCGAGCAGGGGAGCGATCAAGGAAGTGAACGATGGAGGAGAACTGCCACCAGGAAGCAAAATATACATACTTGATGGTCAGCACAGGACCTACGCCCTAATTTCAGCCATCAGTCACTTAAGGGCGCGGAAGGAAGCGGAAGAAGAAATAGGTAACTTTAAGCAAGCGGAAAAGCTTCAAAATCAAATTGATAAGTTAAAGACCTACCCCGTCACCATTCAAATCTATTTAAATCTGGAAACGCATGAAGAAAGACAGCTATTCAATGATATTAATACGAAGCGAAAAGAGCCGCATATAGGATTGGTGATGAAGTACGATCAGCGGGATGAATATGCAGAACTGACACGGGACATTGCCAGGATATTAGAAAGTGAGATGGAGATAGAAGCCACCCTTTCGAGGATAAACGTGAACTGTACGGCGTTGACTTCGCTGACGATCATGAGGCGCTGCCTTATCGCTTTATTTGAAGGAAACGTCTCCGTGAAAACGGGCAAAGCCAATTATGGTGATGTAACCAAAGACGAAATCATCAGCATCGCAACCGCATTTTTCGAATCATGGCTGGAAATCTTTCCGAAGAAGATGGCAGACCGGAAAACATTCACATCCGGCTATTCCGGCATTCAAATAGCCCTTGCCAAAACGATCCACCAACTTCACAAACATCATGAAATCCCCTATGAAGAAGCAATCGATCACATGCTGCCATTGAAAGAAGCCTGCACATGGAAGCATGAGGATCCCTTGTTTTCACACATCTACGATCCCTTTAAAAAAAGAGTCAAAAACCATTCGACTACAAACGCCATCCAGAAAACGGCTCTCGTGTTCAAACGAAAAATAGAACAGGAAGGAGGATGGCTGCATGATTCTAGGTGAATTGGACCGGAAAAGAAGGAAAATGGTTTCCTACTCAATCATGGAACTGGTCCACATGTATCGCAATGGACAAATCGCCACTAGGGAAATCAACCAGCTGCGGGTCCGGTCGATCAAGAATTATCTGTTGGACAATGCTTTAACGAAAAATATCTATCTGCCACCACTCGTTGCCAACAGCAGGGAAGGAATCATCCTTAATGGAGAAGCGTTCGAATTATCGATCATCGATGGAACCCAACGAATTGCGGCTTTCGCACAATTGGAGGACAGTATCCTTAAAGCGTTAAAGAAGGATGAAGAAAAAGTGAAACAAGCTTACGAACTGGATTCACTCATGAAGGAAAGCTCGATTGCCATCCAAGTATTTGAAGGGCTTACACAAGCGGAAGAATCCCAGCTCTATCTGGATCTCAATCTAAAAGGCAAGAAAGTGGCCCTTTCCAAACGGATTTCATTCGACTCGCGAAACAACCTCAACGTCATTACCAATCAGGTGCTTCAAACTCATCAATCGTTAAAAACAGCCGGTGTCGAACTTGAAAAGCGTTCCATCAATCGACCAGGCAATAAAAACCTGCTATCGCTATCGCAATTGAGGCAGGTCATCGGCATCTTCATGACTGGGAAGGTACACGTAAACATCGAAGAGAAAGTTTCATCAAGTCCGCTTTCTAACAGTGAATACATCACACTCATTCATTTATATCTTAATGAACTATTCGACATATACCCGGCCGAACAGATGGGAGATTACACAAAATGCATGCTTGCCAGCTACCCTCTTTTCGTTGCCGTTGCGCTTTATGCCAATGACAAAATGGAAAACCAGCATATCGAACAAAGACAACAGCTGATTTCCACGAGAATGTCAAAATTGAAAGAGGTGGACTGGAGCCCTGCCAATCCCATTTGGAAGGAGTTTAAAGGAACGTACAAAGGACGGCCGCCATTATTTCACCTAAGCAAAGATAAAAACAATATCGAAGAGCTAGTGCGTTGGCTGTATAGCTGTTGAGGAGGTGAGGGAAATGTGATTTTGAAAACAGTAAAAAACCCCTAGGTGAGTACGTCCGGTCAGACAATCACCTAAGGGCTTGCGAGCAGGAGTATACCTGCCTCTATAACCAGTATACTCCTAAAAAATGAATAGTGAAATGGGGAGTGAATGGAATGATGATACGAAAAAACTATTTATTGAATATGGAAACGGTGGGAATGATGGAGCGTTACGATTCAAATGGTGTCGAGATGACGACGGTAGTGGAGGGAGAGAACACATTCCATGTTGCACAACCGCGTCAGGAAATCCTGAATAACACGCTAAACCACTTTGGCTTGGATCTGGATGGCGGTCTTGCAGCAGCCAAATCCGTGCTTGGCGGTAAATACAGGCTGCCCGTCTGCATAAATGCCCAGCTGGGAATGGTCTGGTTCTCCTCCCGCTCATTCCGGAAAAGAGGAGGGGTCTGGTTTTCCTACATTCACATTAGTGACCTCGAGGAAATGAACGAAAAAGAAACATTGGTCCACACAGACTATGGCCATTGCCTTCCTGTATCCTTAAGCAAAAATCAGCTTGCCTTCAAAAGGGACCAAGCATCCTATCTGCATACGACCTTCCATGGACGCTCTTTGGGCAAAAAAACCTTTTATTACGAGCCGGGAAGCGGAATCACCTTTTGCAAAGAACCTGGGGAGGTTCATTACAGGGTGAAAGGGAAGGCATAATAAAATCAATGAGAGGCAGACCGCCGAATTGGCGGTCTCTTGTATTTCCAACATATCATTGATCGTTTCTGCTGCCTTCTAGGTTAGGTTTTAATGAAATCGATCCAAGTTCTAGTAGTGTAAGAGAGATAACTGTCCTTTTTCCAAGCGATGCCGATTTGCCAGTTAATACGGGGGTTAAGGTGAATGACTTTAATCTTTCCTTCACTAACATCAATTTGTTCTAAATCACTTTGGGGGAGGATCGTTACATCCTCCACAAATCGCACAGTGATAAGGGGATATTCTTTGTGGAATAGTGCCATGAGTTCAGAGAAAATGTCCGACAAACCCCTTCTATTATCTTCTTTTTAATAGAATAGCTACTATTAATGATACTTGTAGGAAAATTATAATTAAAAAAGACAACATATAATCACTATCTAAAGATGCATTATAGCTAAGTATAAAAAATAAAATTACTGATATTACTAGGATAAAAATAAAATTAATAATGATTTGCCTCATAGCCCCTCCCATTCTAACAACAGATCAATAAGACAGAGTTAATGCATATGACCTTGTATCTGTAGTTTGAGTTGGTGTAATAGATAAACCGGCCGGATAAACTGACACAGAAGGTGTACCAGAAATTCTTTTATGACCATATTCTATTTTTATGTTTATTTTACCATTTTTAGATGTGGGAACATATACGTATTGTCCAATATACCCTTTATGCTTAGTTTTACTAGTAGAAGCTTTTAAATCATATGAACCAGCCACACCAGCACTTGGTTCCCAATTACTTGGAGAATACTTGATTGCATAATCAATCCAACGTCCATTTCCTTGTTGATCTTGAGAATATCTGTGTTGGTGTTGTGTTACTTTTCCTCCACTAGTTGGCAGATACAGTCCTGAACTTGAAGGGAAACCAATAGTCATTTTATCAACTAAATTATATGAAGGTGTTTTTAACCATTGAAAGTTACCGTACATATAAAATTTATTTTCTTTTGAACGATCACTAGTTACTTTATATACAGTTCCACCTAGTTTTATAGTTGTTGCAGCGATAGTTGCAAAAGTACTAACTTCCCTGGTTTAATAAATTCTGGTTCTATATCCATAATTTCTGATCCAGAATCTATAAGTTGAGCCTCCTCTTCAATTAATTGTCTTGCAACTTCAACAGGTAACTCCTCGGCTTCTTCTTGAGTATTGCCAACTTCATTTACAAAATAATCTAACTCTTCTTGAGTTAGTATTTCTTCACTACCGTTTGTACCATTTTCCTCAGCAAATCCTATTGTTGTAAAACTAAAAGAAAATAAAAATACTGATACTATAGATAGATATCTCATTTTTTTGCCCCCCTTTAATACTATTATTCTATCATTGAGTAGTACTATTGTCTCATATTTTTGTATGAATTTATCGAAATTTGTAATTTAAATAAATTTTATCGATTAATGGAAAATTCCGAATGACCATTAAATAATAAAAATCGTTTCGCAAATTGTTAACTAATAGTGAATTCTGTAGAAAAGAAAAATAAAAAAAGTGATAAAAGTTTAAACCTAAACTTTTATCACTTTTTTACCTTGTTTTGAGTATGTTCAGCTTGGCGACATGTCCCTGCCTGCCAAATTTCGAAGGGCAAGGGGAAAAGGGTGAAGATTTTTTGAGTGTTTTTCTCAAAAAAATACTACCCGAACCTTGCGTGGAGAAAAGCCTTCTAGGAGATATAGAAGGCAATATTGGTCGAATAACCATTCATTTAAAAAACGTTAAGATCGTAGTTTTATGCTATAGAATCTCATTGCTACAGGGACACCCTCAATGTCAAAAGTACCATTATTTATTAGATGCCTAACCCGGTATTCAATAAATTCGTCTCCTAAATATTGTTCTAGATGACCAATTACTTCACCTACTAATCTTGCACTTTTCATAAAATCCCTATTCTTTTGTTGGCTGTGTACCTTTAGGGCCTTGTTGATGATGAATAGGTCATAAAAATCTTCATCAACGCCATGAACTTCACCATTATCCCAAATACGTAATACATCTTGTGCCTCAGCTAAAAGCTCCCATTCTTGATGGAGTTTTTTTCTATCCTCGATGGAAATAGGGGTGTTCGTTTTATTTTTCTCGTAGATCGACTTCAGTTTTTCCGGAGGAATTCCACCGGTAGTAAGAGGGGAGTATACCCTATTTGAACCCTTGAATTCTTCTTGATAGGCTTTAGTCGTATTAATTAAAATGATGTTATTTCGCTTCTCATTCAATAAATACAAAACATATCTAACTCCTGTTTGTTCATGGGAACTATCGCCTGCCCAAAGGAAGATGGTGGTTTCTTCTGGAACATGACAAACTAAATCCTTAGTTTTATTAAAATCTTTCCCATAGTCCATTTCATAGTAATCATCTTCTGATAAAAACCGTGTTCTGAACCAATCTATTCTTTGTTTCACTCCAACTTCATCATGTAATTTCCAGATAGGTCCTACTGAAAAGATGTCCGAAAAACATAGCACCTGCTCTTCATTTTCCATACCTAGTTCTCTTAGACCCATTTTCAACGATCCAGAAGTTGATTGTCCAAAAACAATGTGTAAAACTTCACTCTTATTTATCACAGCTCTTGCACCAACTTTTTGTACAAGTTTAACTCATTTGCGGTAAATAATCTAATAAGCTTTATTTTATTGGAGCTACGAGTAGCGCCAATAATAAGTAATGCATCCGTTAGTGTTCCTGGTAAGGGCCGGAAATTCTCTATACCTGCTTTAATTCCAATAAAAAGTAAAAAAGGTTTCGGGGAAGCCATTCCGAATCCTTTTTATCTACAAACTGTAGCTAAAGCATACAGGTTTTTAGCCTTTTTCTCGTGGTTTATCTTCCACTAATCCCCATTTAGTTCATTAAGAGTTCATCTTTTTTTATCTTTCAAACCGTCCAAAATGTGTATTTTCTCGCTTTATAAGTGCATCACCAAGATTGATTCTGCTCATAAGTCTCTCATGGTCCGAAGGAAAACGTTCTCTAATGTTTGCAACTCCCTCTATTGTTGGGATATCACGATCAGGGCTAGGACGTTCTTCTCTTTGAAATCCGTGGCTCAAACCACCATCAATATTGTTGTCAGCGTTATTATTAGTAGGATCTCTACGTGTATCGGGGTTCCCTCCATTATTATCTTGTGGCATGTATTTCACTCCTTCGCTTATATTATTTGCTGAAGGCATTAATCTATTCGCACGTTGTACTAATCCCTATCCGTATAATAACGAAAACATCTAATAGGTGCAGGGGCAATTTCGAACTTGAAAAGGGCTGGAGGTACCGTGTCATATAAAGGTTTCAAGAAATGATTGGCTGTTTGCCATCGGAGTTTGCATTGTGATTAATTTGGCCATTTGGGGCAGAAATTTTAAAACCGAATGGAGTTCATGTGGATATGATTAATCATCGTTATTACGAATCAAACCGTTGATGTGAGTGTTGCAGCTTTCATACAAACAGGACTAGCGAAGCATTTAGGCTTTAAAAATGTAAATAGTCATAAAAATAACCAGTCAAGCTACTTGCTCAACTGGTTACTGACTTTAAAACGCCGATTCATTATGGAAACTGTTATGGAATATACATTGATATAATTCAGAAATTGTGATAAATTAGTATAGAAACACATTTGTAAATACATCAAAACAGTTTATCCCTTACTATAAGTATAAGGTAAAGCTCACCTCTAGTCAACCCCTATTTTTATTTTTTGAAGGAGTGTCTGATATGAACGATGAAATTCGGCAGGAGCAAAAACGTTTGGACGGGGTGATAAAAACAATTACGAAACAAATCAGCAAAATAGAAGGAGAAACTTCCCGGCGCAGAAAAGAAGTTGTTAATATCCGTAAACACTTTTGGGATGATCTCAAGGTTAATATCGATACTTTCGATGATTACCTCGAGACCATCATTGGCTTAAGGCAACAGGCTCAAGACTTGTCACAAAGCGAGGGCGCACATAGATATTCCTACAAGAGGTTGTCTACACTGCGCCGCATGCAGGAAGTTCCTTATTTCGGTCGGATCGATATCACTGAAGAAGGGTCCGAACTTACGGAACATATTTATATCGGGACCTCCACTCTTACTGATACAACAGGAGAAAACTTCATTGTCTACGATTGGAGGGCTCCGATTTCGAGTGTTTATTATGACTATCCTCCCGGCCCCGTACAATACTCTACTCCCGGAGGCATGATTTCTGGGATGTTGGAGAACAAGTGGCAATACATGATCAAGGGAGGCGTTATCGAATCAATGTTCGATACGAGTCTCACCATTGGAGATGAGATCCTGCAGCAGGTGCTTGGCAAGGGAACAGATAAGCATATGCACAGTATTGTTGCTACCATTCAACGGGAGCAAAATAGGATCATCCGGAACGATCGCGGACGTCTGCTCATTGTTCAAGGTGCCGCTGGCAGCGGCAAGACATCAGCTGCCCTCCAACGGATCGCTTACTTGCTCTACAAGAATCGGGAATGGCTAAAAGCCGACCAAATCATTCTATTCTCCCCTAACTCAATGTTTAATAACTACGTATCAAATGTGTTGCCCGAACTTGGCGAAGAGAATATGCAGCAGGTAACATTCCAGGAATACTTGGATCATCATCTGACTGACTCGTTTCAAGTTGAGGATCCTTATGAGCAATTAGAATTTTTGTTGACTGCAGCGGATGATCCTTCCTATAGCACCAGGACAGCGAGCATCCAATTTAAGGCATCCATTCGCTTCTTTGAGATAATCAAAGCATACAGACAATCATTAGAACTATCTGGAATGATCTTTAGAGGGTTAAAGTTCCGAGGGGAAACACTCGTCTCCGCCAAACAAATCTTAGAAAGATTTTATAACACAGACACCACATTGCGTTTTCACAATAGGATTGAAAAGTTGAAAGAGTGGTTATGTGAGTTACTTGATGAAACGGAAAAGTCTGAGTTGAAAAAGCCTTGGGTTCAGGAGGAAATCGAGTATCTTAGCAAAGAAGACTATCAAAAGGTATACACCCACTTACAGAAAAAACGCGGCGAAACTGAAGATTCCTTTGACGATTATGAGAAAGAGCAAAAAATGCTCGAGCGTATGATTGTTCGTAAGAAATTGAAGTCGTTACGCAAACGGGTAAAAGCACTACATTTTATCAATATTAAGGGAATCTACAAGCAACTTTTTGACGAACAAATACGGATCGAACTGTGGAATGAGGGTAAAACACCTGCCGAAAGGGAAATATGTTTATCAACGCAAAAAATGCTGGACGAAGGTAAACTGCATTACGAAGACGCGACTCCATTTTTGCTGCTGAAGGAGCTAATTCTAGGATTTCAGACGAATACCGCTATAAAATACGTGCTTGTAGACGAAGCACAAGATTATTCTCCATTTCAATTCGAGTTTTTGAAACGGTTGTTTCCTTCGGCAAGGGTGACGGTGCTCGGTGACTTTAACCAGGCAATATTCGCTCATGCCAGCGAACGGGTAGATTTCCAGACTCTTGCCAGTTTATACGGAATAGGAGAAACCGAGAGTATAACCTTGGATCAAAGCTACAGATCCACAAAGCAGATTATAGAATTTACACGTGAACTAGTTCCTGAAGGCCATCGAATTAAGGCATTCGATCGTGAAGGCGAGAAGCCTGTACTAACTCAAGTGCCTAACCGTGATGAATTGCACCACAAAATCGTGTCTAAAGTCAAAGACTTTCAAAGTCGTGATTATAATACAATCGCAATAATATGTAAATCTGCTGCCGAAAGTGCCGCGGCATATGATGCCCTTAGTATCATCGGTGAAATTAAACTCGTACAGAGAGGCACAAATGAATATGAACAGGGTGTTGTTGTTATCCCGGCTTATTTGGCCAAAGGCATCGAATTCGATGCTGTCATCATTTATGATGCATCTGTGCAAACATATGGTGATGAGAGCTTACGAAGATTATTCTACACCGCATGCACTAGGGCTATGCATGACTTACAGATCTATACTGTTGGCGAACCCAGTCCTTTCTTGCTCAACGATGCAACGAAGCATTTACTTCTGACAAATTAGCGCTTCCTTTTTTCTCCTTTAATTTTATTATTCTTTTATCAAATACTATAAAAGAATCTTTAGAAAAGGAGGAGATGAATTGAATAACGAGAAAGAACAGGCGGAAACGGGAGGAAGCCAGGCGACTGGTGAATCAACAACTCAAACAGTTAATGATGGTCATTATCATTATCCAGGGCCCATGGAAGAAGGCTATAGTGGAAATACAGGAAGAGCGGTGCAGCCTTCCCGGAAAGAAAATAGCGACATTCCTCAGAACAAAGACACAATAAATTACACTCGCGCTTTAAAGTAGATTCTCCAACTTAGTAGGGTATTTGGGAATTACATTTATAGGATTATTGGTTTATGGTTATACAATATGGACAGCAGCTTTTTTGAAACCTGTGTAGAATTTAGTTCTATGCAGGTTTTTTTCGTGATCTTGATAAGTTCCTGGTATAAAGGACGGGCTCTTCAGACTGTAGACAAACTCGATAATCGATTTTAGTTTTTTGAGGGTTTGTAAAATTAGAACGTTCTTTCCACTCCAGGCACTCGCTTTCCGCGGGCGGTCCGGGAGCCTCCTCGGCGACTTTGCGCCTGTGGGGTCTCCCCTAGACGCGCTTTTCCCGCAGGAGTCTCGCACACCCGTTCGAATCACTATTGTTTAAAATTTAGAAGCCCTCTCTATAAAGGAGGGCTTCAGACTGTAGACAAACTCGACAATCGATTTTAGTTTTTTTGAGGGTTTATAAAATTAGAACGTTCTTTCCACTTTAGGCACTCGCTTTCCGTGGGCGGTCCGGGGAGCCTCCTCGGCGCCTTTGCGCCTGTGGAGTCTCCCCTAGACGCGCTTTCCCCGCAGGAGTCTCGCACCTTATGTTCCAATCACTATTGTTTAAAATTTAGAAGCCCTTTCTATAAAGGCGGGCTTCAGACTGTAGACTTAGTTTTTTTGAGGGTTTGTAAAATTAGAATGTTCTTTCCACTCCGGGCACTCGCTTTCCGCGGGCGGTCCGGGGAGCCTCCTCGGCGACTTTGCGCCTGTGGGGTCTCCCCTAGACGCGCTTTTCCCGCAGGAGTCTCGCACCTTATGTTCCAATCACTATTGTTTAAAATTTAGAAGCCCTCTATATAAAGGAGGTTTTTATATCAATTTCCCAGACTCCTGTTATTCATCAACCATATCTGCCATCAAAATCGGAAATTACGATCTATCAAACAGCTCAGCCCCAGAAAAACCTGGGTTTGTCATCTAGTAAGGATTTAAAATAAGATCAAGCTCTTCCTCTGTTAACACATCTTATTGCAGGCATAGTTCACGCACTGATTTTCCTTTTAAAATGTAATTTATGCTACGTCTGATTGTTTAATTGAATCAACGTAATGGTTTGCTTTTTCCTGGTCAAATTCACCTTCCGCCTTCGATATGACAATCGCCGCCAATGAGTTCCCCACGACATTAACCGCTGATCTTCCCATATCCAAAATTCGATCGATACCGGCAATGAACGCAACACCTTCCACCGGCAGTCCCATAGAACCGAGTGTCGTTAAAATAACAACAAATGACGCACCCGGAACGCCAGCTATTCCTTTGGACGTTAACATCAATACTAGTAACAATGTAATCTGTTGTGTAATAGACAGATCAATCCCATACATTTGTGCCACGAAAAGCGAAGCAAGTGCTTGATAAATCGAAGAGCCGTCCAAATTAAATGTATAGCCTGTTGGAATAACAAATGAAGTAATGGATTTCGGGCAGCCAAAACTCTCCATTTTGTCCATAAGCCTTGGCAATACCGACTCTGAGCTTGCTGTTGTAAATGCCAATATCAGTTCATCCTTTAACACTTTCAGGATAACAAAAATGCTTGTCCCGGACATTTTCGCAATTATTCCAAGAACGACGAACACAAAGAAGACCATCGTCACATAAACAGCAACTACTAAGTTCCCTAAAGGGACCAATGTTGCAATACCAAATTTAGCAACGGTTACACCAATCAGTGCAAATACACCAAAGGGGGCAAATTTCATGACTAGATTCGTCACCCAAAACATGACTTCTAACACACCTTCAAAGAATCCAAGAATAGGCTTTCCTTTTTCTCCTATCGCAGCCACACCTAAGCCGAATAAAACAGAAAAGAAGATGATCGGTAATAAATCCGCTTGAGCCATTGATTCAAATACATTTTGAGGAACAATATGAGAAATTGTTTCCCCAAAGCCATCGCTTCCAGCCGTCTTTGTTGTTTCTTCATATTTTGAAATATCACCTTTTTCAAGCTTGCTTGTATCTAAACCAGACCCCGGGTGGAACAGGTTTGCCGCCAATATTCCAATAACAATGGCAATTGTGGTGACAATCTCAAAATAAAGAAGAGTCTTCCCACCTAACTTTCCTAGTTTTTTTATATCGCCCACTCCCGCTATTGAGACTACTAATGCAGCCATGACGATCGGGATGACAATCATTTTAATTAAATGAATAAAAATATCGCCAATCGGTTGCATGATGGCCATGGCTGTTTCATTACCATGGAATAAAGCACCGACACCGATACCAAGTACAAGTGCTACAAAAATTTGTGTAGCTAAGCCAAACTTTTTCATTTAAATTCCCCCTATGCAATTGTTTGTTAACGCTTTCAATATTTAGATTATTCTAAGTTTATAATCAACCTACTGAAAACTACTGGAACCTACTGATACTTACAAGTGATAGAAAAAATAAAAATTTCAGTCAAAACCCATCTCTCTTTTTTACCATTTCATGTGTTATGTTTTTATAAAGTGACTGGGGAGGGACCATATTGAAAGAGAGAATAAGGATATTACTATTGATTATGATTGCAGTGCCTCTTGCGGGTGAATTCAAGTTTTATCCATTCGACGATACATACAGAGTCAGTTTGGGAACCCCCGTCTTTTTCTTGTTTTTGCTGTGGGGGAGGGGAATCAACCCGAATATTGCAGGCATTTTAACGGGGATGAGTGTGTTTGTTTTTCGTTTTTCACTGGCAGTTGGAATACGGGACATATCTGTTGAGGAAGCGATGTATCTTCATTTTCCCGCCTTTTTCTATTACTTCATCTTCGCGTTCGCCTTTCATAGGACGAAATTGAACGAACGGCACGACCAGCCGTTTATGATCGGGCTTTTAGGGGTATTGATCGAGCTTTCTGCAGGTGTATCGGAATTGGCGATCCGTTCCTTCTTGGCCAATCAGGACACACCATCGCTAGATATTGACCAACTCGTGTTAATCGCCTTCATTCGAAGCTTTTTCGTTCTCGGTTTTTTTAATATATTAAAGCTGAGAGAAGCAAAATTCGCAGAAAAAGAGCAGCGCATGCAAAAGGAACAAATGCTGCTTTTCATTTCAAGTTTGTATGAAGAAACGGTTCAACTGAAGAAAACGATGCAAGATGCAGAAGAAATCACCCGCACATGTTATGATTTTTATCGTCGGTTAAAATCAGATGAGACGAGCGGCCCCGATGCGCAAACGGCGCTGCAGATTGCCGGTCTTGTGCATGAAATCAAAAAAGATAACCAGCGGATTTATGCGGGGTTATCGGAACTCATGTCTACCGAAAACCTGCAGGAATATATGAATATCGAACAGCTTTGTAACATAATGGTCGTGTCCAATAGACGATATGCAGAGTCCCTTCACAAAGATATTTCATTTTCCTTGCATATAGATGGGGACCATCCTCCCTACCATGTATTTATGGTATTATCATTAATAAATAATTTGTTGGCCAATGCAGTGGAAGCCATTAAAGAAGAGGGATACGTATCGCTGCATGTGAAAAGGAAAGATCAATCCGTGGAGTTTTGCATCAGTGACAATGGACCCGGCATTGCACCGAGGCAGAAGGAAGTCATTTTTACGGCAGGGTTTACAAAGAAATTTGATGCGGCGGGAAACCCTTCGACGGGTATCGGTTTATCATATGTGAAACAAACTGTTGAAAAATTTGGAGGACATATCAGGCTTATGGATAACTATAAAGAAACCGTATTCATCGTGGAACTTCCGATTAATGCGATTATAGAGAAAGGGTTAACGAGATGAATTATTTCATTATAGATGACGATCCTGCCATTCGAGAAATGCTGACAGAGATGATTGAAGACGAAGACTTAGGAAAAGTGGTGGGTGAAGCAGAAGACGGATCGTTAGTGAATAATAGCTTGTTGTTTTTAAAAAAAGCAGACGTTGTCCTAATTGATTTGCTCATGCCAATAAGGGACGGAATTGAAACGATCAGGGCTCTTGCTGATGGATTTCAAGGAAAGTTTGTGATGATTTCGCAAGTGGAGGCGAAGGACCTGATTGGAGAGGCGTATAAATTAGGGGCGGAATACTACATTACAAAACCGCTGAACCAAGTTGAAATTTCATACATATTAAAAAAAGTAAACAAGCGGGTACTGGTGGATCAATCGATCCAGGGCATTCAACAATCGTTGAACTTATTTACAGCCCCGAAGTCAACGTTCGTGTCCCCCTCACATACAAAAAATATAATGGAAGCCGGACGTTCCTTAATTTCCGATTTAGGTATGATTGGGGAAGTGGGAAGCGAAGATTTACTAAACATTTTACGATTCCTCCAAAATGAAAAGCAAAGACTCGGTTCTGCCTACACGTTTCCATATTTAAAGGAAATTTTTGCAGGAATCGCTGTTGAAAAGCTGGGAGATCAAGCTGGAGAGGCCGAAATCCAGAAAGAAATGAAAGCCTCTGAGCAGCGTGTCCGCCGCGCTCTTCACCAGGCGCTCATCCATATCGCATCATTAGGATTGACGGATTATCTGAATCCAAAATTCGAAGCCTATTCTTCCACATTTTTTGATTTCTCGGAAGTCCGCAAGAAAATGCTGGAGCTAGAAGACAAAAGCAAAAAAGTAAGCAACCAGAGCCGCAATAACCTGAAAAAGTTTATCCAGGTGTTGTTTATGGAAGCGAGACAGATGGTAAAATAATAAACCCTAAATTAAACAACGAAAACGTGACTGAAACCAAAAACACAAGCCGAATAGATTGAAAATTTACAAAACAATTAATTGTAGGATAAAGACAAATCCGTTCAAATGGTTTTGTCTTTATCGCTTTTTTCTTCATATTCGATATAGTGTTTTGTATCTGTTCATGGTAGTTTCTTTTAACATCATCTTTTTTCCCCATAATCATGTCATCGTAAGGTGTATACATGCTAGAAGGCGTTTTCTTTTTGAAAATCATCCTGTAGCCAATCAATCCGATACTGCCAACTACAATAATAGTAAATAGATACGAAACCATACAAGCCCCTCCAGAACTTATCTATGCAGTAAATAAGATAAGTGTAATTACCATATTATAACATATGATAAAGGGCCAATTTTACTCTATATCTTTTATTGCATGTACAGATAAGGAGCAGTGGAATTACGGATTACAAAGAAGGACTCGTTTTTAATTTAGAACAGTTCGGACATAATATACTTGGAGGTGAAGCAAATGAGCAAAAAGACAGGAAGAGGTCGAATCGCACCAAGTGTTAACCCGCAGGGACATGGAAAAGATGTGGAATTCTCCACTGAGCCAAAAAGCGAGCTTGAAAACAAGGCAAAAAAGTCCAATACAAAATAAGCGCATTGGGCAAAAATATGGTCATAATTCATAAAGAATGCCCTTCTCTTAGACGAGAGGGGCTTTTATATTCTATAAGAAGGCTCAATTTGCATAGAATTATAAAAATATCCTACATTGAATATTGGTTATTTAGGCTTATGAGGCGTGATTCTTCATTTATTTTGCAGAATACTCTTCATGATAAACGGGAAGTGTTACTGAAATCGTTGTTCCCTTATTCAAAAGGCTAGTTATATGAAGTGTTCCATTCATTGTTTGGATGGTCTTAACAGCTACCATTGATCCTAACCCTGTTCCTTTTTCTTTGGAACTGTAATAAGGTTCGCCAAAACGATTTATTTGTTCCTTGTTCATTCCTATTCCATTGTCACTTATTTCGATAATGATGTCGAAATTATTTACATAGGAAACAATACTAAGTTCCCCGCCGTTTGGCATTGCTTCTATACCATTTTTAATTAGGTTTAGGAAGCATTGCTTGAAATGCTGAATATTCCCCCGGGTAATGCCTGGAGTCAACTGTTCAGATATAGTAATTAAATTCATGCTAGCCAATGGTTTTATCATTTCAATTACATATCCTATTTCACGGTTAATTGAAATATTATCCACTTTTTCGATTGCAGGTTTTGCAAATGCTAAGTATTCACAAATAATGGATTCTGCACTATTAAGCTCTCTAACAACATGCTGTATATATTGCTCTTTTACTTCTTGAGTTAGATCAGGAGCCTTTAGCAGTTGAACAAATCCTTTCACAACTGTTAAAGGATTTCTAACTTCATGTGAAATACTTGCAGCAAGCTGACTGACTACCTCCATTTTTTCAAGCCTTATCATTTGTGTTCGGATTAAAATCGCATCTTTTAAAATTTCCATGATATACACAGCCAAACCGATAATGAAAGGAGGGAGGATAATAAAGTAAAATACATACGCCTCCGTTATTTGAAAATAGTCAGACATAATGAGTGAAATAAGGCTGGTAAGTATTCCTAGAAACAAAATTAATAGTATGGAGCTATTTAGCTTATTTTTTCTATTAAAAGTATTGAATTTTGAAGAAAATAGAGCCGTTATAATAAATATAACCATATAAACAATTAACGTAAGGGAATTGAAACCATAAAAAGTAAACCTAAGAGTTAATATTATGACTAACAGGGCAGCCCCTACAGGCCAACCACCATAAAGTGTCCCTATTATAAAAGGAATTTGCCGGAGATCATGGATACAGTATTCATCTATATAAATAGGAAACTTCATACATAATATAATAGGAATGCTCATGCATGCAGTGATAAGGGTCTTGGGGTACTGACTTAACTTTTTGACATGATCTAATAAAGTATAATAAATCAAAATACTTACTAAAATATAAAAGAGATTATCTAATATGTTTTGATTAATAAAATTCATTGGATTCTCCCGAAAATTAACAGTTTGGTCTATTATACAAGAATAACACTAAAAAGGAGCTTTTAATAAAGTGATTTATTTACAGAAGGACATTTAAATTCAAAAAAAGTTGTTTAAAGCGCCTCTAGGTATTTACCGATTTATCAATTGTAAATTTTGTTTTACATAATAAAGGAAATATAATATAGGTAGAGGTGATTTTCATTGAAAAGATGGACAAGAGAAACAGAAATTGACGCTCCAATTGAACAGGTTTGGAAGTTTCTTGATGGTTCTGTAGAAAATATGCAAAAAATCATGCCTCAAGTAGTTGAACACAAGCCCGTTAAAATAACGGAAGAAGTGGTTGGAAGCGTATATCGCCAAAAATATCGAGAAGGAAAACGTACAGAAGAGTATGATATAGAAACATTAGAATATTTGAATGCAACTAATGAAAAAAAGCTAAAAGTAGGCTTTACACTTGCTAAAATGTTTGAAATTACAGCTTTTTATGAACTAAATAAAATCAATGATAATAAGACTTCCTTTACATATACAGTCACCAGCCGCCCGATAAAGTGGTTTTTGAAATTACTTTTATTATTTGCCACCGATAAAGTGGTAGTGGAATTTTTAGAACGGGTCAAGAATGTAGCGGAAGCAGAAACGGGTAGGTAATGATTTAAGTTTACTTAAAATCTGTGCATAAGAATCCACTTGAACAATTTTTTCAAGATGGATTCTTTTTATTAGTGTATTAATCTTTCAAACCTTGGCACCTCTGGTGCCAGTTTTTTTTGTGGGGAAAAAGGTATCACATGAGAGGTGTAATGGGTTCACCTCTTTTTAACCCCTCTACTATTTTTAAGGAGAAATATTCCGAATATGAAAATCCTGAGTTCAATTTTGGGATCGATTAATTTGAATTTTTGGCTATTATGCCATTATAGGAATAAAAATTAAAAATGGGGAGAAGAAAATGAAAAAGCAGTTGATGAGGGTAGGGAGTTTATGTGTTTTATTGAGTATGTTTAATTTAAATGCTGTATTGGCAGAGACAAATTTAAGTAATGATGTAAATGAAAATATGGATGATTTGCCTATGGATTTACTCGAGGAACTTGAAGGTGCTGACACCTTTTAAGAGAACCATACATGAATTAGTGTTTGATGGACTTATAGATCAATTAGGCTTAGTTGTTAGCACACCAATCCTAAGCAAATTCCTCCGAGCCGTTTCATTAATGTCCAAATATACAATAAATACAATTTATGTAACTTTATACATAATTTATATGTTAATATTTGATTAGAATAGGGAGGGTTTATTTTGAGTAAAACAAAAAAAATATTAAGAGGTAGTTTTGTTGTAATTTTGTCTTTGCTTTTATTCTTTAGTAGTTATTCTGTTAATTTTTTTGCCAAAGCTAATGAAATGAAAGAAACCACGAATGATTCATCGGAAGAAAAGAATATAGTTATTATTGCTGATGATGAAACAAGCACAGAAGAAACCGTGAATACTGTTGTTGAAGAAAATAGTGATCCGGAGTTTGAAGATATCCAAGATAAAGTTGATAATAATGAATTGAACGTTAGTGTTGTTTCCCCCGAAAATAATCAAGATCTTGAGAAATCAAATTCTATTGCTGCTGATGCCGCTGTTGTAGAAGGAAATAAATCATATAAAGATTTTTTGAAAGCTGAATTAGAAGATGGTAAAAGAGTATTTCTTTACGGTGATGTTCAAGCAGAGGAATATAAAGAAATCTTAGATTTAGATAAACTTACCGTTAAAGAAAATGATGGACAGTTAGAATTTGGTTTGAGCGAAGAAGAATTGAATGAAAAAGCAATTGAAAATGGTAAGGAATTCGTTGACGAAAGTGCGGATGTATCTAATGATTCTGAACATTCAGACGATGAAGTGAATGAAAAAGGTTCTCTTGATGCTGCTGATTCTGAATTTACAAGTCATGTTATAGGATATACAATAGACAAAAGTCAAGAACTTCAGTTTGTAGATGTTTCTATTAATAATTTTGATGAAAATGGTAATTCAATTCCAAACACAAATGAAATGGTGTTACAAGAGGTTATAAATACTCAATCAGAGATTATTGATACTGAAAATGAAATTAATCAAGAACAAAATACAACTGATTCTTTTACTTTTATTACTAATAATAAAGTAAAAGCAGAAAGTGTAAGAGTTAAAAACAAATATAGTTTGGTGGAAAAAGGATATCGTCTTGGACTTTTGGTTGCTAGAATGGATACAGATTGGCACTTGTACAAGCAAAATAGCGAAAAGAGTAAAAAATATGATTATTTCACTTTAAAACCTGTAACTCAAGTCACAAGTTATAAAGGAATATGGGCTAGATCTATTTATACAGATATAGATATACCAGCGGCTTCAGATCAATTAGACGATTGGGGTCCTATGGGAGACAGAGGGACGTCTTCAATTTCATTGTCACTAGGATATCCATTTTCAGTAGGGATTTCCATGAATTTTGGTGAAAATCTAAAAATTGATGATCGATCTAGTTTGGCATATGATTATGCTAGATGGCAGTTAAATGATGGAGCAACGGATTTAAATAGAAATATAAGTGGAAAAACATTTAACCCTGCTGCTGGTTGGGCTTCAACAGGAACATATGCTAGAGCTGGATTAACTGTTGTAGGTAAATTTGATAATTATATAACACTAACTACTAAATCGAATGTAAGTTATGATTATTCAAAGGCCACATACTAAAGAGAGGTAATAGGTTTCCATGAATACAACTTTTAAAATAATTCTTTTAATATTACTGAGCATTTTAATAGTGGTTCAAATATTTATGACGAAAGCAGTATTTGATGTTGTCGACCAACTGACAAATATTTCTCAGACATTACCTGGTATATTGGACCGATAAAGTTATCAAGAAAACGACACTGCCATTTTAATTGGTAGTGTTTTTTGTTTAGAGGGTAGTCTTAATAATAAAAGTAATTTTAATAGGGTTACAGGGTCAATACTTGGACGGCCAACATCGGAATACATATCTTCCACAAAAGGATAAAAACGAAAAATCGATGGTGGGCTTTATTTTACGCTATAGCAATCATTTTAAATTTGTTCTTTTTAAATGAAGTATGTTTAGTTAGCATTATCGTAACCACAAGTATATTTTGATATTTCCTTCTAAATAAAAACTAGAACCTGCACTAAAGCTTATATTACTTCGTGGTCCGTCTAGTCTGACAGTTCTTTCTCAAGCATCAATTATGTCAGATATGTGGAGTGAAGTGACGGCTGATGCTGATTTCAAGAAGTATATTAGTAGCTCAAAAGTGGGTAGAATTAAAGACCAGTTTATATGTCATGCGGCTAATAGAACCGTGACGAAGTTTAATATCATAGGATATTTTTTAATAGGAATATCTATAACAACTTATCTTCTTGTTGGATTGTATATGACCGGAAAAGGATATTATTCAGATGGACACGCCCCAGAAAGGTTGCTTTCTTGTTAATTCTTGAATAAATGAAGAAACTCTTCTAAAATATATTTAGTCCATAATTTTACAGTCAATAAAAATATTACATAAATAAGAAATCTTGTAATCTCTAAGATTTTATAAGAAAAGTAGTTGAAAGGACTTTCCAATATGTCTATGATTTACGAATCTCAAACACTAGTTTCTGCAATGCAAACGCGTGTCGGACAATATAAGGACCTAAAAGAACAGCTCACGGAATTAAAAAAAGGATTTGAGAGCATCGTTAATTTGGATGATGAGCTACAAGGTCAAGGCGCAGAGGCCATTAAAGGGTTTTACAAAGCACAAATCGATGTCGTGGATTCTTGGCTGCGTCTGATCAATCGGCATGTTGCCTTTTTAAGTGGAATTCAAGGAGATACAATCGAAGCTAACCTTAGTGAAACCATAGTTACGGTTCCTTTTTTAGAGGAAGAGCTGGAAAACGCCAGTCGAAATTCCAAGGAAATGGTCACAGCCCAGAAAAATGATCTGAAAAAAATATTTTCCGGAATTGATGATATCATTCAGTTAGAGCCTTTTTCCGATGATGCGTTCTTTGAAAATATCGAGAAGGCTGACAAGAAACGGACCCAAACGATAAACAAAGTAAACGAAATCGATCATAAGTGGACATCTGAATATGCCAAATCCGAAGAGGACCAAGCAGCAGTGACGGCACTCATGGAGCAATTGAAAGTATCCAGTACAAGGGGAGGAGTAGTATCCCCTCTCTATTTTAATGCAACAGCTTATAAAAATAGTGAAGCCTATAAAAACCTAGAAGTTAGGAAAAAAGAGACCGCGCAATATCTGAAGGTTAAGCAAGAGGAAGCAGAGAATCGCCGGATCAAAGACCTGAAGGCACAACTCGATGATGTCACAGGTCCAGATGAGTTCCTCAAAATCGCCAAGCAGATCGGATATGAAAACTTAGCGCCCACCCAGCAGCAATATGTCATGCAGCTAGAAGCGTCCAAGCAAACCGCAGACATTGCAAAAGGAATCGGCGTAGGCCTTTATGATGTAGGTAAAGACTTCGTGACAGGAGTTTGGGACTTTGTCACAGATCCTGGGGAAGTGGTTGAAGGTGTAGCAAACTCGATCATGCACCCGATAAAAACCTATAAATATATATCCAAATCCATCTCCGATTCATATGAACGGGATATGGTAAATGGCGATGCCTACTCGCGGGCTCACTGGGTATCCTATGCCCTTGGAACAGTCGTCACATCAGTAGTCGGAACAAAAGGCGCAGGTGCTGTAGCGAAAACTGGGGCAGCCACTACAAAAGCGGCTGCAGTAAAAGGCGTTACGAAAGCAAAAGAACTGGCCACTATCCCTAACCTATTGCCATACAATCCTAAAAACCAACTGTCGTTGGCAGGTGGAGTACCTTATAATGTGGTTAATGGTGTGGGGTTGAAGGAACAGTTAATTTCTATGGCGAAAGTGGAGTCTGAGGTTAATGGTAGGGTTATAGATAAATCTAATAGACTTATCCCTGGTAATCCAGGTGTTATTACTGGAGGTAACTCCAATAAGTTAGGGAAAAATATGATGGAAGTTATGGGGCTAAAACGTTCTACAAAATGGAGTGGTTATCAAGCTCAACATATAATTCCTTCTGAAATGGCAAAAAACCCCGTTATTCAAAAAATAGGAATGAATTTTGATGACTCATCAAATGGTATTTTTCTAAGAGTGCCAGATAATGATATAAGTACCATGTCCAGGCACAGGGGTTATCATTCTGTTTATAATGAAGTGGTTGAAAGAGCACTAAACAAAATGGATATTAATCAAAGTGTTAATAGTTTACAAAAGGATGTTTATGAGTTAAAAAATAATCTAAGGAAATTGCAAGAGAATGGTTTACCCTTGTATCCTAGTCAAGGTGCAACAGTAGAACTTTGGGAGAGAAAGCTTAAACAATTAGAAAATAAATAAATGTATATTGTATGGAGGTAAGTTCTTATGGATAAGAAAGATATTAGTTTCCTTGAACAGCTACTTTATGATTCAGATAAAGAAATAATAATCAATGAGTTAACGAATATAGAAAACCCTTTATTTCTTCATTATTTTGCTGCAAATTATAATTGGAATAGTGGATTTGATGTACCAAGAGTTATTTTAGAAAACGAGGCTTGTGATTTAGGTACCGGTTTACTAATGTTTCATTATGCTGACGGCTATCGTATGTTAGAAGATTCAGATGAAGTTTCAAGTACTTCGTTAGAGGAATGGAAAGATTTTTTGAATAAGATTTACAATAAACTTATAAACTTTGAGTTTAAATCTCAGAATATTTCCTTTGACCCTGAATTAACAAAAATTCAAAAGTATAAGTTGAAAAAGAATAACCCAAACATTCCTGATATTCTTATTAATAAATCACCAGGCGAAGTGGTTGATATTCCTAAAATATAATATAATATCTCCCTTAGGTCCTCCATGTACCTGGTTATCTCAAGTGCATGTGGTATCTTAAATATTTTAGATTCTGCTTATCATTTTGGAAAGGGCAGTAATTAAGGGGAGGAGGAAAAAATGAGTAAAAAGTTATCTAAAGAGGAATTAGTTGAACTAGTAAATAAAATATGTGATCCGAAGCTCTCTGATGAAGAAGTAAGTGAATATATAGAAATTTTGGAAGAAAATATTCCTCATCCTGCCCCTAGTGACTTAATTTTTTGGAATGATGAGGATTTATCACCAGAGGAAGTAGTAGAGATAGCCTTAGCATATAAAGAAGAAAAATAATTGTATTTGGAACATGTATTAGTAGAACCTTGAATGGCTATTTACCATTCAAGGTTTCTTTTGGTTGATATGCTACTAGGTGAAGAAGCAGTATCAATGAAATAAAGATATTTTTGGAGGATACTATGGATAATAAGGAAAAAGCAATAAAAATTTATGATTTAATTAAGAATGGTGATATAGAACAAGCGAAAGAGATCATTATTACTGATAAAAGTTTACTTGATTTTGTAACACCTTTTGGAACGTGGCTACATGTTGCGGCTAGAGCTGGTAAACTGGATATGATAAAATTTCTAGTTGAATCGGGTATGGATATTAACCTCAACGAAGGCGTACCAAAGTCGGCGACTATTTCACATGCAGCTAGTGAAGGTGAAATTAGTATTGTAGAGTACTTATTTGATAATGGTGCAATATTAGATGTTAGTGACCCGAATAGAAACCCTTTATTCTCAGCGATTTATGGTGGGCACCCTGATATTGTAAAGTATCTTGTTCAGAATGGTATTGATATTACCATTAAGTATACAGGAGATACTATGAAAGATATGGGAGCTTATGAATTTGCTATTGAAAGAGGGCAAACAGAAATTGCTGAATATTTAAAGCAGAAGTTGGATGAAAAAGAATAGAAAAGTGACTTTTTAGTTAGTGCAATAAAATGGTTACAATGACTTTATAAGTTATTCTATCAAGAACCGGATGAAAGCACTTGGTTGCCTTTTAGGAAATGCCTTATAAATGAAGTGTTAAAAAAGGAATTAGGAGCTGTATGTAGCGATTGAAGAAAATCATGCTTCTGTAGTGCCGACCTTTAAAAGTATGGCCTTTCGATTCGCCATTAGATAAAGACCTTTAGAACCTGCTTATCATTTTGGAAAGAAAGCGCAGTAATTAAGGGGGAGGCAGAAAAAATGAGTGAAAAGTTATCTAAAGAGGAATTAGTTGAACTAGTAAATAAAATATGTAACCCTATGCTGTCTGTTGAAGAAGTAAGTGAATACATAGAAATTTTAGAAGATAATGTTCCTCATCCTGCCCCTAGTGACTTAATTTTTTGGAATGATGAGGATTTATCATCAGAGGAAGTAGTAGAGATTTCCTTAGCATATAATGAAGAAAAATGATTGTATTTAGATCACGTAGTAGACCTTGAATGCCATTTACCATTCAAGGTTTCTTTTTTCGTGGGATTACCCCTTAATTAAAAGGACTTTTAAAATTCATATTAGAAGGTGATTTAGATGAATTATTCAGATCTACAGGAATTCATTAAGAACTATGGCAAAGTTAATGATTTTACTGGAGGGGTAAGTGAAGATAAAGTTGAAGAAACTGAAAATAAATTACAAGTCCCATTACCGGAAAGCTACAAGTGGTTCTTAAAAAACTATGGCTCAGGTGGAAGTTTTGGTATTGATATAATTGGATATGATTTAGTAGGTGCATCAGTAGTAACTGCTACCAAAGATCATGAAAAGTACTATGGTTTATTCGATGGACTTGTGGTTATAGAAGATATTGATGAATTTGCTTATTGTCTCGATACTAATAAAATGAAAAATGGAGAATGCCCAGTTATTACTTGGGATAATCAGGAGGGGTATGGTGTTAAACTAGCCGATAATTTTTTAGACTATTTTATTGAACGCCTTGAGGAGGCTAAAGATAATTGGGATGAAGAAGATTGGTAAAGCTGAAGGTAATAGTTATTTATCTTGTTCTAATAAAGTAAGAAATATTTTTTATATAAGGAGAAGTGGATAGAGCCTGAAATCAAAGGGACTATCCATTTTTTTGTTCAAAAAAGGAACAAAACTATTCATATAGGTAAGGAGTTTGTGGAATTTGGGACTCTGTCATAAACTCCTGTGGTAACCACTCTAAAAGCAGCTGTAGTAAAAGGCGTTATGAAGGCAAAAGAATTAGTCTCAACTCCTAAGCTATTGCCTTACAATCTTAAAAACCAACTGTTGTTGGCAGGGGGAGTACTGAATGAATAAAGAGGAATTAACAAATTTTATTAATGAACATAAGGAGTCAGATGACTACACAGGTGGAGTAGATGAAAGTCAAATCAATGTTGTCCAAAATGTGCTAGGGGTGGAATTACCAGAAAGCTATAAGTGGTTTTTAACTACCTATGGTTCTGGTGGGTCATTTGGTGCTGATATTTTAGGAGTGGCTAAGTCAAATAGAGCTCCTGTTGTTGTTAACACGAAGAGTTATAGAGATTTAGGGTTGGATAAGGATTTAGTAGTTATTGAAGATGCTGGAGAATATGTCTATTGTTTATATACAAGCAAAGTGGAGAATAATGAGTGCCCAGTAATAGCGTGGAATAGACAAGGGGGACTTGATAACTACAATACAGCAAAGAACTTTTATGAGTTTTTATCACAAAGGTTATTGGATGCAAAAGAAGCATGGGAAGAAGATTTTTAAAATTGATAACAAGAAGCAAAATATAAAAGGGATCTCGTTATCCAATGGGATAAGTTTTTTAGGTTTATATGAAACTTAATTGGGAAGATAAAATGTATTGGGAAACGTTGGTAGTTTGCCTGAAATGTTCATAAAAGGATGTGGTTATAAATGAATAATGATAAACCTCTTAAATCAGAAACTCCAATATTAGGAACAGACCATACTATTTTAGATTTCTGGCAATGGGGATTTTCAAAAATTTTAACAAACAACCTAAGGGGAATTTTTGCCGAGTTTTTAATCGGAACTGCTCTTGGCTGTTTAAATCAATTACGAGTTGAATGGGATGCATATGATTTAGTTTATAAAGGCATGAAAATTGAGGTCAAATCTTCTGCGTATATCCAAGCATGG
This sequence comes from Peribacillus sp. YIM B13482, assembly GCF_042787975.1. Classification (NCBI taxonomy): domain Bacteria; kingdom Bacillati; phylum Bacillota; class Bacilli; order Caryophanales; family Bacillaceae; genus Peribacillus; species Peribacillus sp. YIM B13482. Next base: position 29,481 of record NZ_JBHZPF010000010.1, on the reverse strand, counting down.
CATAAGGAAAGATATTCAAACATCAGTTTTAGTATTGGGGCAAAAAAAGAATATGATTATACAACAAATAAATATAACCCGACCGTAAAACGGAATGCTGATATATATGTATTTTGTTTACTAAAAGAAAAAAATCATGAAATAATTGAACCATTAAATATAAAACAATGGGATTTTTACGTTGCATTAACTAAAGACTTAGATATGCATTTTCCCCATCAAAAAACATTATCTTTAAATTCACTCAAAAAAATAGCTCACCCGTGTACATATGAAGAATTAAAACAGACAATAGATGGTTTATTATAGTCATTATATTCATTTAAAGGAAATTTCTGTTTTGTTGGCGTTGAGCCCCATGTTACAAAGGCGCTAAATGATACCAATAAAAAAGTCTAAATACTTAAATCTGTTAAATATTGTGAGTTGCTACTATTATTATACCCAGTTTGAATGGCTTTTCTAACATGATTTAATTCAGAAGCTAAAACTGGTTTCAAAAGGTTCCAAGCTGTTGCTGAACCGTGATTAAATACAACTTTTATGGATGTCGTTTTTTTAGCAAAATCCAAGCGCCAATAGTCACTTTTCTTATCATCATAGTTAGGGTCCTGAAAAATAGGACTTTCAACAGCCCAATCTAAGTCTTTAAACTCCTCTTTTAATAATTTGTTGATTGTAGTAGAAAGACTCTTATTCTTTGTTTGATAATGTGTTTGATATGTATTGATTAACATTTTATCTGTAATTTTCGTAAGTGCAGGTCATATCTCTTTCCATGAATCTAGAAATTCAATTTCATTTTCTAATATTGTAATTGCATTGCGGTGAGAAAAATACTAATATTGCATTGTTATCTCCTTGTATTAAAATCAAGATGATTTATTATCTCCGCTACATACCCACTATTCAACCAAAAACATTGTTTGGATATAATCTGACCATTAGGTAAAACTACTTTATCCTTGCCATTTTTACCTTTTGATTTTATATGAGCCACCCCGTTAAAAGAACTCTTAGGTAAGTTGTTTGTTTCTTCAATTTTCTTTCCTCGTTTTTTAAATTCAATATGTAATCCTTGTTGTAATAGTCTGTTTACTTCTTCCCATATTTGCTTGATTTCCTGATCAATTGTTGGTAAGGGCATATTCCATAGGTTAATTCCTTTGAAGTACAATTTCCGGTCAGGGTTTTGTTTTTTTGTTTCAGTAAATTCAAAGATTACAAAAAGGAATTTCGTTGTTGTGAATTTTTCCCGTATTAAGCTTTCATCCCATGATTCACTGGTCCATTGATGAAAATCAATGTTTTCAAATGACATGCTTTCTTTTGGTTTTCCGTTAGGCTCGAGGCGTACAGTCTTGAATTGAATGTTTGCTTTTGCAAACTCCTCAATCTTGTCCAACCGAGTTCCTTTTATTCCAAGCAGTGAACTGACTAAGGAAGGGACGAAAGATTTTGAACCATTGTTGTATATAACATTCAATCTTGTGGCTATTTCTTTGTCAGTTAAGCCGATATAGGGAGCAAACTTGTCATTCAATAAACTTTCCAGGGATTTTTCTTGTAAGTCGCTTTGTTTTGCAAATGACACCAGTTCTTCATTATTAACATATTTGCGAAGCAAGGCTGTCATATATGATTGTTTAAGGGAGAAAGCCCTTTGCATGGCCGGAATGTTTGAATTCGGTTGTGTACGCAAAGAGTTTTTGCTGGCTCCTTTTGTACAAGCACCTAAATAGTTGGTGTCACCTTCAGAAATTTCATGGGCCTTGCCGTTTCGGATTTTCTCTACAATCGTTTCCCAGTCCTGTTTAATGATCTCCAAATCTGCAGCCGGATAAGATAATAGGATATTCTTATATATGTAAAAATCCTTAGGTTCATAGCTGGGTAGCCATTCATAAAACATCAGTAAAATTTTTTTGTTTTTTTTCCAAAAACTTGAGGTCTCGAATGTGGTATTAACTTCATCCATGTAATTGATTATATTTAAAACCAATCGTTCCTTTGCAGAGATGGATTTGTTTTTATTCTGCTTGAAAGGGGTGACTTTCAACTCGATACCCAATTCTTCAAAATCAGGTCTTGCATCGGAATTGATTTTATAGCCAAAGAAACTTTCTTCGATTACTTGTCCTAGTCCCCCTTTTGATTTAGTGTTCGTGAGTCGACCTTTTAAATCAATTTCTCCAAAGGTTTTACCTATGGCTTCTTGTGCCTTAGTCATTAACTCTTCGACTGTTCTATATTCCATAAAATAACAAGCTCCTTTCTTGAGTGTTCTGTTAAAATGGAATTTTAAAATCTTTTACAATTCACGCATTACACTTTAAAATGATAGAGGGTATGTAATATTATACCGCTATATTCAAAATTCAGGTATATGAATTAACTTATTTTGGATAAATGAATTTATTTTATATTTTTAATGGATATTTCTTGATCTCACTAGGGATTATTATTATAATAGGTATAAAAGCCGAAAGGATGTTCGGTCATGATAAATGCAATTGAATTATTTGCGGGGGTCGGTGGGTTCCGGCTGGGCCTTGAGGCGGCAAAAGGATTTGATGTGGTTTGGGGTAACCAATGGGAACCTTCAAAAAAATCACAGGATGCTTTTAACTGTTATGCGAGGCAGTTCGATAGAGGAATACACTCCAATGAAGATATTTCTACGGTAGATGAAAAGATATTTGTAAATAAAGGGATTGAACTAATTGTAGGCGGTTTTCCTTGTCAAGATTACTCCGTTGCCCGAAGTCTTTCCGGAGAAAAAGGAATTCAAGGGAAGAAAGGTGTCCTTTTCTGGGAAATCATGAGGCTTGCTGAAGGATTTGGGCCGAAGTATATCTTGCTGGAAAATGTGGACCGATTATTGAAGTCTCCATCGAAACAGCGGGGAAGGGATTTTTCGATCATGCTGGCAAGCTTCAGGGATTTGAATTACTCAGTCGAATGGAGAGTCGTCAATGCTGCGGAGTATGGACAAGCACAGAGGAGGCGACGGGTCTTCATTTTTGCCATCAGGAACGATACGCCGTATGTCAAAAGTAGGGCCAAGGAAGATGATGCGGTAATGTTGCACGAACGAGGTTTCTTCGCGAATGCATTTCCCGTCAAATGGGAAATTTCGAAAAAGCATAAACCACATTCATTCACGATGGAAGACGGTATTCTGGAAATTTCAGATGAGTTCTCGATGACCTACTTGAATTCCGGAATCATGAGAGATGGCGCTGTATATACCGAGGATTTGCTACCAATTGAGGAGCGGCCGCGGATGTTAGGTAATATCTTGCAATCTGGTGTCGATGAAAAGTATTATCTTAGCAAAGATGCAATTGAGAAATTCCGTTACCTTAAGGGCCCGAAAAAGATTGAGAGGACGGCTGCTAACGGACATAAATATGTATTCTCCGAGGGTGGGATGGCTTTCCCTGAATCGTTGGACAAGCCAGGCCGTACGATGCTGACAAGTGAAGGTACTGTGAATCGGAGCAGCCATGTGGTGGAAGACCCCGAAACGAAAAGGCTTCGCATCCTGACCCCGGTGGAATGTGAACGTTTGAATGGGTTCCCTGATCATTGGACGGAGGGAATGTCCGAACGGATGAGGTACTTCTGTATGGGAAATGCTTTGGTGGTCGGACTGATTGAAAGAATGGCAAAACGAATTCTCGAAATCGAGGAAGAAGATGCGGAAGCCATAAAAGTGAATCCACAACAACTTAGTTTATTTTAAATTTAGAATGGTCCCTGGCAATATTGTCAGGGACCATTTTTATTCGTGTGCTATATTTTCCTTGGCATTATCGATGAAAGTGGAGATTTTTTCGATGGTATTATCAAAATCCTTTCTTACCTCATGCTCCCAGATCCGTAAGATATGCCAATTTCCATCTGTATAATATTTTGTGATTTCCAAATCGCGTTCCTGGTTTCTCTCAAGCTTTTTCATCCAGAAATCAACATTGCTCTTCGGCATTTTTCCATGAATCGGGCAAAAGTGCCAAAAGCACGAATCGATGAATATGACGACCTTATACTTTTTGATGGCGATGTCTGGTGTTCCCATCATCCCCCTGACATTCCTCCTGAATCGATACCCCCTGTGCCATAGGTCATGTGAAACGAACGTTTCCAGTTTCGAAACGGCTTTAATGGATGACATGATTTTACTCCGGGTTTCTTTAGTCTCTGGTAATCGTGCATGATTTGCCAATATAAGATCCCCTTTCAATGAATGTATCCTTTTATTTAATTAGTACCAATCCTTCCGATTTATAAACATTTCATTTTATTTAAATTCGCAATATTGTTGTGGGTATAATGAAATAGTATAAAGTTCGTTATTTTTGTCTTTATGATATAATTTTTGAAGGCTGACAAGTAAATTCAGGACCTGTGCCATGTTATTGTAGGTAACTATTTACAAGAAAAATACAAATCATTAGAAAAAACAGTTTGAGATTGGCGAGAAGCAATTGAAATTATCGTGGTTAGAACCAAATTGTTTAAAAGTGGAATTTTGGTTGATTTATCCTAAAATAATGAATAGGATGAACTAGATTTAGATTTGAATACTCAATAAAGGAGGGAATATATAGATAATTCCTTCTGCATTTTTATACCATCCATATGGTATGTTTGATTTGTTAGAAACGGAAGGAATAACATTAACAAGCATTCTTAAATTAGCTTTCTAAGATTTTTAGGTGGAAAAAGTAATTAGCTTGATTAAAATTAAACCTAATTAAATGAAGAAAATTAAAGAGAGTTTACCTTTGGCAATGAAGAAAAATTTAATATAATAATGTTTATTTTAGCTTCTAAAGGAATATCAGTGATAGGGGACTAGGAATTAAACAGATATCCCAAATTTTACAGTTCATAGGTTATCGGATAATGTTCTCTAAAAAATATATATAATTTAATTTGCAAATTAATCTAGGAAAAGCGATTAGTTGTCGAAGGAAACAAACATGTATTACTCAAAAGAATAATATAAGTTATATATAGATAAAGAGACTTTTTATGAGGAGAAATATTAAATGACGATTAAATTAAATGATTTAGTTGGATCGAGGATTATGATGACAGATTCAACGCGTAAATTAACAATTAAAGGTGAAACAAAAGCATATAAGGTCGCTAAAATACCATTGGATTTATGTCATTACAACGATCAAAATGGACGAATTGCAACTCATATTAGTGAACATATTTCAAATGGAAACACGCTTAACAAATCAGCTTTAGAAGAATACAATGGGGTTTTGGAGAATTTCATTTATAAATCAAATTCCACAGCATTAGATGCCACTAAGGCTAATATCGATAAGTTTGGTCAAAGAGTACCAGGTGTTGTATTAAACGACGGACGGATTATCGATGGTAATAGACGTTTTACAGCTTTACGTAAATTAAAACGAGAAAATGGGAAAGATTTATACTTTGAAGCAGTTATCCTTAATCAAGAAGAGGGGATAGAAGAGCGTGATATTAAACGATTAGAACTGAACCTACAACATGCTGAGGAGAAGCCTGTAGATTACGATCCAATTGATAATTTAGTGGATGTATATCGGGACTTGATAGAAAACAAGCTGTTCTCTGAAATTGAATATGTAGAAAATACGAATAAAAAGCCATCTGAAGTAGCATTAATGATGAAGAAGGCAGAATTAATGGTTCAATTTTTAAATTATATTAATGCAGAAGGAAAGTACTATATCGCGCGTGATTTGGCTCTGGATGGCCCATTGCAAGAAATGGTACGTATATTAGAGAATCAGTTCAAAGGGATTGATATTCGTACTATTTTATCGACGGACCATGAAGATAAAGGCGAACAAGCTGGATATTCTCGAGTAAGGAATGCTCTATTTGCAGCAATATTTTCTAAGCGGAAATTGAATGAAATAGATAATAAAGGTGATTTGTCTCGTGATATTCGAGAAATGGGCAAATTCATCATTAATGCGAGCAACCGGGAAGAATTTTTAGAAGAATTTGATGATATCGTAGAGGAAGTTTATGAAACTTTCCAGGAATTGGATGAAGTTGACGTATCTTCAGTCAAAGAAGTAGGTCGAGAATTAGCGGATGTACGTAAGGAAGCTCAAAAAATTATTGATAAGCATATAGAGGATTCACGTTTAGTGACTGCAAAAATTAAACCGGTTGAGTTATTAAACAAAGCATTTGATGATTTAAAACGTATTGAAGTTGAACAAGTAAAACGAATGGACCCTTCTACAGAGCATGAGTTTTTAATAGTATTCGAGGAAGTACAGAGAAAGTTAAAGGAATTTGGAGAGGCACTGAATGTTTGATCAGCTTACTTTATATCCTTCATATTATACAGATACTTCAGATATAGTAGAAGAATTTTATAATCCGGTAATATCTGTAGCGAAAGTATATGATCGTGTAAGCGCATATTTCAGCTCGAAAGCTCTGGCAGCATATGCCAAAGGGCTTTCGGGCTTAATTAATAATGGAGGGAAAATGCGTTTGATTGTCTCACTGGAAATTAGTGAAGATGATTTTGAATCTATCCAGAAAGGTTATGCATTACGCGAAGAATTAAAAACCCATATCACAATCAGCTTAGAGGATGAACTGACGATTGAGGAAGAAATAAACTATTGTAATTTAGCTCATTTAATAGCAAACGGATACGTAGATGTAAAAATCGGTTTTACAAAAACAGGTATTTTTCACTCTAAATTTGGATTGTGCAAAGACAGTAATGGAAATGTAATTTATTTTACGGGTTCAAATAATGAAACAGAAGCTGCAATTAGGGCGAACTATGAAGCATTTGATATTACAGCATCTTGGTTATGTTCGGATTTTGATATTCAAAAATTATATAGAGCGGAAAGCGAGTTTGAAAAACTGTGGAGTTCTAATGATAGTGGCTCAATAGTGTATGTAAAAGAAATCAATGAAATAGTAAAGAACAAGATAATCCAGTTTGACAGGGGGCGAGTAATCTTGAATACAGAAACATTGACTGATGATGCATTAATTTTAGCTTATGAGGGTGACAAAATTGTATTATATGATAATTTGAAGTCGTATAAAATTTCATCTAGAGATATGGCGATTTCCCAAAGATTATTACCATATTATGATGGAGGGTATCCAAATTTCTCGTCAGACTTAACCTACATTGAAATGAACGAAGTAATAAAAATTCTGGAAAAATATGCGAAGAGAAAAAAGTTCAATTTTATTGTTAGTAAGTCTTTAAAAGAATATTTATCAACTGTGGCATATTTTATAAAAGAACGTGCGGATTATGGGAAATCCATTAAATACTATGAAGAAGAGCTAGATCCGATTATCGCTGAGCGTTTTGAAAATTTTAAAACCGTTGTTGAAAACGAATTAGAGAGAACGTTGCGCCTTAAGCAAATGTGGAGTGCATTTTATATGTATGAAATGAAAAATGCTGCAAATTTCTCTGTACCAGGGGCAGGAAAAACATCAATGATCTATGGGGCGTTTGCGTACTTAAATTCAACTGCAATCGATAAAGTTGATAAACTAGTAATGTTTGGTCCTAAAAACTCATTCTTATCTTGGAAAGATGAGTTTAAATCAAATTTTGCTGATAAAAAAACATTGAAATTTTTAGATGTGCAATTAACTAAGCTTAGTGAATTTGAGTTTCGCTTTGAAAGTGGAGACCGTAATTTGATTTTAGTCAACTATGAATCATTACCCAAATATGAGTCTGCACTATTAGATATAATAGATTCCCGTACAATGCTGGTATTCGATGAAGTGCATAAAATCAAAGGTATAACTAGTATTAGGGCTCAAGCTGCCAAACGTATATCTGCTAGAGCTGGTTACAAGTACGTGTTAACAGGGACACCAATACCAAACACCTATCAAGATATTTATAATTTATTGAATATTTTATATGACGATGAATATAAAATATTCTTTAATTTTAATAAGAACGATTTAAAAGAACCTAGTCCTATCATGGTAGAAAAAATTAATGATAAATTATATCCTTTCTTTTGGAGAACTACTAAAAAGGAGCTTGATGTACCACCAGCTAATGAAGATGATTTGGTACAAGTGACTGCATCAAATGAAGAACAAGAAATCATTAATTTGCTTTATCGAAAATATGGAAGAAGTGCTTTTCATTTATACATTCGCCTGATTCAGGCATCTGCTAATCCAGATTTATTATTGAAATCACTAGATTATATAGAAATGTATGGAGATGAAAATAACCCTTGGAAAGATATGGATCCTGATGCAATCGTGTTTACTAAAGAAGAAATCGATCTCATTAAACGAGTTCCTAAAACGTCAAAATATTATGCTGCTATAGATTTAGCGGAGGATTTGCATGCTGAAGGTAAGCAATCCATTATCTGGTGTATGTTTGTAGATACAATAAATAAAGTATATCAGGATTTACGCATCAGAGGCATTAGGGCAGGTATTATATATGGAAGCACCCCTCAAGATGAACGAGATAAGATGATTAAAGCATTCTTGAATAAAGAGATTGAGGTATTAGTAACAAATCCCCATACATTAGCAGAATCCGTTTCTTTACATCATACTTGTCATGATGCGATTTATTTGGAATATTCGTTTAATCTTACACACATGCTTCAATCTCGGGATCGCATACATCGTTTAGGCCTAAAGGATACTGATTATACACAGTATTATTACTTTATGTTGCAAGGTAATGAAGGAGAGCGAAATACAATTGATGAGCGGATTTATTATAGATTGAAAGAAAAAGAGAAAAGAATGGTAGACGCTATTGAAAGAGGTGTTCTCGAACCTGACCCAGAAGTAGATTTGGCAGAAATTTTATCTTTATTTGATAACTAATCTGCTTTTCTAAAGGTAACGTCATAACGATAATTAGGACAAATAAAAGCGGTGTTTGGTTAGTGGGCTAACCAAACACCGCTTTTGATTTTTAGTTATGGAGGTAATTTATATAATGATTTTTGTCAATGAATAGTCGCTCTAAGTCTGATGAGTAATAAGGTTTCTTATCATATTTTAACAATACTTTTTCCAAAGACTCATATGATACTGACTCTGAAAAAATTTCCTCTATCGCATCACGCAATTGACTTAATTTTAGTGAAGACTCTTTTTTTTGCTCTAGGATATACTTAAAGAATTGTTCGCTTTTTAATTTACGATTCGACTTCTTGAAAAATGTAGTGTCGAATAGCTTTATAGGTTTCAGATATGATATCTGACGAATAAGAGATTCATAAAAAATAGAATCGAAACCATATTCCTCGATTTCATGAGAAAAACCGTCTTTTTTTAAGGACTTATAAGTGAAATACTCTTGATTTTCAATTGCATTGAGGACAGCAGATTGATAAGATTCTAGATTTTGATTTTTAAGCCCTGAAGATGCCATAACATTTTTGGTGATATAAGAAGAATGATCTACTTTAACGATAGAAAGTGATTTTTCTAAATTTTTAAGGTGCCTTTTGAAAAAATCCGTTTGGAATATTGCTTTATCAGACAAAACAAAATAATTTTGACTATTGATAATTTCATTGAAAATATCTTTTACTTTCTTGTATTTTTTATTGAAAACATAAGGTGGATGGATTTTTAATCCCATCTCATTTAAAAAGATATCGTTTATTTGAAATAAGTTGAATTGTGGTAAATGGCATTTAACAAGATTATAGAATTCTTCTATGGTATAAATTGGGCTTTGAATATTTGATTGGATTAATTCTAATTCAAAAGGTAACAATTGTGGAACAGAATTTTCAGCAGAACTCCTTACTTCTAAAGGAGGTAAGTCGGATACAGTTTCACCTATGAAATTGGAATTGAGCCAATAACAATGTTTTGTAATTAACTGTCCATCTGGCAATGTTGTTTTGTCATTAGCATCATCAGCTTTAGGGCGTGTGTGCATTACTTTATTATCATTCATGGATGGTAAATCATTTTGAATAACGGTTTTATTTTTTTGTTGAATAGGCGTTAACGTAACACCATTTAAAATTCTATTCTTTAAATGAGTCCAAAAGCTTTTGACATCTGTTTCGAGAGTTTCACTAGACATTTTCCACTTCTTTATACCTTTATAGTATAAAACGTCATCTTGTAGTTCGAAAACTATAAAAAGAAAAGTGGTATGTTCAAATTTACTTTTGATAAAGCTATGTTCCCATTTTTCTTCTGTTACTTTTTGAAAATCTATTTGTTCAAAAGACATTGATTCTTTTGGAGTTCCATTTTCTTGTAATCGTACAGTCTTGATGGAAATGTGGTTTTGTTTGTATTTTTTAATTAAGTTCTCTAAACCAGTGTAAGCATACATTCCTTTCACTAATGTTGCTGTTCCTAAGTGGGGTCCCATTAGAAAAGGATTTATGCCTATAATTTCACCTATGGAATATACTGATAGGTTATTAAACTGATTAAAAGAATCCATATTTAATTGAAAATCATTCTCTGAATTTATGTTTATAAAACCACTATTTTCAAGCATTGTATCACTCGTTTCTCGTTAGATGAATTATCTGTTTTTATGTTTTAACACCATGAAAATACTACCAAAAAAATACGATTCATACAATCGTGATTATGGTGAAGTTTACATCATAATCTAATTTGAAAATACTTTGGGAGCGAATAGTCTTTCTAATTCCAAGAAAGCAGCACAAGGAATGAAAAATTTTTGCGTTAGAAACTAGTAAGAAATGTTAGGGTTAATCAAGAAAAACTAATTAATTGGTTTGGACAATGGTGGTCAACCAATGCCTGGGGGATGGAAGATGGATTTGGAGAAAAAGTCGAGTAGGTAATTGAAGTAGCAAATCAACGATCATCTCGTGTGTTGTCAATTACGTATAAATTTAATTACTAGAAAGGAGAGATTAATAAAGAAGAAAAAGAACCTTTCGTTTAGAAAGGCTCTTTGATGGTAGAGAAGAAAAATATACTTTCTCTAAAATCTGAGAGACATCCCACCCAAGGAATGTCTCTTCCCACCTATAAACTAATAACACTCATCATCCCCTCATGAGTAGCTTCCTCAATCGTCCGCGGTCCAAGGCAATCCCCAATCTGTTTCACGATGGGCGCATGGCCTTTCATTTCTTCGAATAGTTCTGTGTTGGGTATGCGGCCAAGGGAGAGGACGATGGAGTCCCAGTTGGTTAGTTCTTGTTTTTGTTGGGTGAATAGGTTCCGGATGATGACGTGATTTTCTTTGATTGCACCGATGTCGTAATGGGGAAGAAGTGTGACGTTTAGGTTGTATAGTTTTTTTAGGTATTCGTTCCTGAGATATTGGTGAACGGTTTCACCGATGTGCAGTCGTGATGATATGAGTGTGACGTGGCGGCCTTTTTCGGCTAGGTAGATGGCTGCTTCCATGCCGGGCCAGTCACCGCCAAAGTCGAATACGAGTACGTTTTCCCCTACTTTTTTGGTTGAGCTGAAGAGGTCATCACTCATGATGATCCGTGGGTCATCGATTCCTTCGATGGCTGGTGTATAGGGCCTTGATCCTGTTGCACAGATGATGGCGTCCGGTTTTGATTCGGATATTTCCTGGGCGGTTGCCGTTTTGCCTAATTGTACATTTATATTGCTTCTCATCAGTTTCCGGGAGTAGTTATCGAGCATCGATTCTGCCAGTTCATGCCGCATCGGTGCTTTGCGCATGGTGCGAAGCAGGCCGCCGATTGATTTGCTTTGATCGATCAGTGTAACGGAATGACCTAGGTAGTCCGCTGTTATGGCTGCCTGTAATCCGCCGGGTCCGGCGCCGATCACGAGGACATTCTGTTTGGTTCTCGTTTTCTTTAATTCTGGTAAAATCCATGCTTCTTTACCGGTTGTCGGGTTTTGGACACAGCCAATCGGAAGTCCTTTATGATAGTGACCGATACAGGCTTGTAAACAGCCTATGCATGCATCGATTGCTTGCAGGTTGCCATCTTTTGCTTTGTTGGGCATGTCTGGGTCGACGATTAAGGCCCTGGTCATTCCGACGACATCGGCTTTTCCGGTGGATACGATCTGCTCCGCTTCAACGGGGTCGACGATTCGATTACCGACAAAGACCGGTACGGCCCCTGCCATCCTGATTTTGAATCCATGTGGTGAAAGGTATGCGTGCTTTATCGGTGATGGCGGCACGATATGGGTTGATCCCTCGAAGGTGCTAGAATCTCCGGCTGTGACATTAATGAAATCCAATCGGACTTTTTCTGCGAGATATTCGACGATTTGCACGGAATCCTTCATTGTTGTCCCGTCCATCGTCAGTTCATCTGAACTCATGCGAATGCCGACGGTAAAGTCTTCTCCGACTCTGTCCCATACCTTCTCCAATATTTCCACGATGAATCGCATCCGATTTTCGAAAGACCCGCCATAGATATCCGTACGCTTATTTGTATGCTGTGACCAAAACTGGGCAGGAAGATATCCGTGAGAACAGCAAATTTCCACTCCATCAAGTCCGCCTTCCTTTGCCAGTTGTGCTGAATGGGCGAACCCTTCAATCACTCCTTCAATATCCTCTAAGCTCATTGGTTTTGGCATCACACCGAAGCGCAAGCTGGGAACGGCTGAAGGCGCCCATGCCGCATTTCGGTAGTCGCTCGATACGACTTCCCGTCCGCCATGGAATAGCTGCGAAAAAACCTTCGTTCCATACTTATGGAGCGTTTCGGAAAGCTCTTTGTAGGCATCGACAATTCTCCGGTCATATCCTGCAATCGTTTTGGACGTAAGCATGCCGGATGGATGTACCGATGCCGCTTCAAGGATGATCAATCCGACGCCCCCTTTAGCACGGGCTTCATGATAGGCCACCATATCCGAAGTGGGGATTCCATCCGTGACATGATTTGTTTGATGTGCTGTACTTAAGATCCGGTTTTTTAATTCAGTAGAACCGATCGTTAATTGGGTAAACAGATTCTTGAATTGAGCCATATACATGACCACTCCCTAATGTTAGATAGAATGAGAGTATAGAGGGCAGCCATTCGCCCCCTACCTATCCCTATACAGGTTCAATATGCAATAACCATGCCGTTTGGGGGAATTTGGTTTCATATTCGTTTTTTTACTTGGATAAAGAGGGTATGGCTCATGAATATAGTATTTTATATATAGATAAGTGAACCTTTTTTGAAAAGTGGTGATTCATAAAAGGTTCAGCATTAGATTGGTTGATTTAGAGACATTCGTTGCTTATGAAAATGAAACTTATTTCTTTTCGTATAAAAAAGTGTAACAAAATCGGTTCGAAATCAAATTATGGGGTGATGTGATGGAACTAAAAAAGGAATCACTAATTGTATTTTCCGATATTTCCATTTTGGATGTGAAATCCTTACTGAAAATCAATTCCTCTCCTTTTATTGTCATGAAAAATCACTTGGAAATCCTCGGCATTTTAGAGGAAGGTTTCTTTTTGAAGAAATTGGATAGTGAGGGTCATGATCAAGAAATCACGGCTTATCTGAATACATCGTTTGTCGTTGTGGAGGATTTAGATAAGCTAAGTGATGAGGATCTGTGCACCTATGATTTTGTGATTCAATATGGCGATAACCAATATAGCTGCTATCCGATTTCCGAAGTCAGGGAAATGCTGCTTAAAAAGAAGATGAAGAGCTTAATCAGTCTAAATGAATCACTAAAGAAAGAGCTGGAAGTGACAAGAAAAAAGGTAAAGGAGCTCACGCAAATCCTGCATTCCAGCTATGATGAAATTTTCGTGACGGATGCGAACGGGGACACGTTATTCGTGAGTGAGGCGTGCAAGAAGCTTACAGGGCTCCCGCCGGAGGCCTTTATTAATAAGAACATTAATGAGTTAGTTGAAAAGGGACTGATCGTCAATTCGGTTACATTAAAAACGATGAAAACGAAAGCGATCCATTCGGCGGAGCAAACCTATCCGCATGGATTGACGGTATTCAGCACAGCGAAGCCGATTTTTGATGAGGAGGGGAACTTATATAGAATCGTTTCGAATTCCAGGGATATCACGGAATTGGTTGAGATGAAGAATCAATTGAACAGAGTGAACCTCAGGAACCAGCGGGCCCAGCATGAAAATTCGAGAACCGTTTCGTTCAATAACTTCATTACAAATTCGGATAAGATGATGAAGGTTATGGAATTAGCTGAAAAAGTCGCCCCGATGGATTCTTCCATCTTCATTCATGGTGAAACCGGTGTCGGAAAAGGGGTTTTAGCAAGGGTCATTCACGATCTCAGCAGCAGAAAGGATAAGAATTTCATTCAAGTGAATTGCGGCGCAATACCATCGGCTTTAATTGAGTCCGAGCTGTTTGGCTACGAAAGCGGCGCATTTACGGGAGCTAATAAGCACGGGAAAAAGGGGCTTGTTGAGAGTGCTGATGGAGGCACGTTGTTTCTTGATGAGATCGGGGAGATGCCGCTCGACATTCAAGTGAAAATCCTCCATTTGGTCCAGGATCGAACATTCATGAAGGTGGGTGGAACGAAGGAGAAAAAGGTGAATATCCGCATCATCTCCGCCACGAATAAAGACTTGAAGCAAATGATCAAGAATAATCAGTTCCGCGAAGATCTATATTATCGGCTGCATGTCGTTCCAATGGAAATACCGCAGCTGCGTGAGCGGAAGGAAGATATCTTATTATTAACCGATTATTTTCTGAAGAAGTTCAATGAAAAATACGGTCAATCCATCACGATCGATGATCATTCCAAGTTAATTCTGCAGCTGCAGGATTACCCGGGCAATGTTCGGGAGTTGGAAAATGTAATCGAACAAATCGTCGTGACGGCCAGAAAGCCTATCGTAACGATAGAGGATTTGCCTTCCGATTTAACCTACAAAGATACGGCGCTGGTCAATTTAACAGGAATCATTCCCTTGAAAAAAGCGTTAGAGGAAACGGAAAAGCAATTATTGTCACAGGCCCTTTCCACCTATAAATCAACCCGAAAAATGGCCAAGGCCCTGGAGGTCAGTCAAACGACGATCATGCGCAAACTAGGCAAATACCAATTTAGCTATCATGATGATAAATAAAATTAGCCTCTATTGAAATCTGAATATTCAAAAACTTGGTATGGATATTGCATATTTCATTATTGATTATTTCTAATTTGATAAGGGGGGCAAGAAATGGGCGAGTTGATTTTCTCTTTAAGTTATGGGGGTTCCTTAATTGTCATGGGGTGGATCACGAAGGTGTTCCTAGTGAAAATGAAAAAGAATCAAGAAGAGATAAAAGCAAAAGATCCGATTGAAAAGGTGGGGATGTAAGTGGCCTTTCTGCTTGGTATTATCGTATCCTTTTGTGTGTATGTCTCAATCGGAATTTTCTTATTTAGGAAAGTGAAAAGCTCAGAGGAATATTATGTTTCTGGACGGAGCGGAAACACATTGATGATAACGGGTACGCTTGTTGCCTCTTTCCTAAGTACGGTATCTTTCATGGGAGAAGCGGGATTTTCCTATGAAGGGTATCCGATTTTGCTGCTTATCCTCGTTATTTTTAATGCAAGCGGCTATATATTCGGAGTGTTCCTGTTTGGCAGGTATTTAAGAAGAAGCAAATCATTGACCGTTCCTGAATTTTTTGGTAACCGCTTTCATTCTAAGAAGGTAAGGCTGGCGGCTGCGATCACGACGATTCTTGGAATCGCTGCATACTTGGTTGCCGTTACTCAAGGGGCAGCCGTTTTATTGGCCGAGGTTTCTGGTGTTTCCTATCCAATGGCTCTGGTGATCATGTGGGTCGTGTATTCATCCTTCACCATTCTCTCAGGAGCGAAGGGCGTCATGGTCAATGATACGGTGATGTTCTTTTTATTCTCGATCGCAACGTATCTTAGTTTTCCTTATATCATCAAATCCGCAGGCGGGTTTCCTGATGCCGTTATGAAAGCGGCAAACCTGGCTGAACGTCCTGATTTATTAAGCTGGCATGGCATTACCGGACCTGCCGCAACGATGGGCACTCCTTGGGAAGCATTGGCCTGGGCCGTCATCATGGGCTTGGTCTGGGGCATTGTCATTGCCGTGAGTCCATGGCAAAGCAGCCGATATTTAATGGCCAGAAATGAACACGTAGCCATCCGGGCCGGCGTTTGGGCAACGATATCCATTTTGACCGTCTATTTGTTTCTCCATATCAGCATATCGACAATCACCACCATTAAAGCGGATATCGCCCCGACGGAAAAGGTATTCATTTGGGCAGCGATGAATATTGTCCCGACATGGCTTGGAGTCATCATCGTCAGCGGCATCATGGCTGCCGCATTATCATCCTGTTCGAGCTTCCTTCAGATTATAGGAAGCAGCATTACACGGGATATCATGGAACAATCGCGGAAAAAGGAATACACCGATCATCATCTATTACGGGCCAGCCGCATTTCCATGGTTGTGATCAGCTTGATCATCTTATTGATTGGATTGTTCCAGCCGCCTGCCGTCATGTGGATCGGCTACTTTGCGGCTACACTATTTGCGGCATCATGGGGACCGATTGCCATATCAAGCGTATTCTCAAAGAAGGTAACGAAGGAAGGCGCATTTTGGAGCATCGTATTCGGCTTCGTTGGCGTGATACTCGGAGAAAGTCACGGCATGTTCGGAATCAGCCTTCCCGTTTACCTCAATCCTGTCATCATTGGTTTAATTTTAAGCATAGGTGCACTTATCATTGGCTCCAAGTATGGAACGATCACCATCGAAGAAAGGGAATTTCATGCAAATATCCTTCAAACCCCGATTGAAATAGACGAGCAAAAAGAAATGAACATCACCCGCAGATATCCAGCTTATTTAATGATCAGCGGCGTCATGATCATCATGGTTACACTGGTGTTTTATTATTGGCCGATCAATATGAATTGAATGACATATACTCATGTACTGGCAGGGGAGATCCCTGCCTTTTTTTGAATGAAAAAAGTGTCCAGGTTTCCCCTAGACACTTTAAGGATGAATCGTAACCGGTGTCCCGATTGGAACAATCCTTGATAATTCCTCCACGTCCCGATTATGCATGCGAATACAGCCTTTTGAGACGGCTTTACCAATTGAGCTGGGATTGTTCGTTCCATGAATGCCGTAGTGCTCCTTGGATAGACTCATCCACATTGTACCGAATGGGCCTCCGGGGTTGGGGGCTTTATTAATGATGATGAATTTTCCTACCGGTGTACCGAACAGCATTCTTCCAACGGCAATCGGATATTGCTTTTGCAATACTCCATTTTTTGGCAGCCTTAGCTTACGATTATTAACGGACACATCGATCTGAAATGGAATGGTATCAGCAGGAGGAAAACCAGGGATCATAATGGGTTGACCAGGATAAATGACATTTGGATTTATGGTCGGGTTAGCATTGATGATTGCCGATAGCGGTTTCCGATAGTCCCTGGATATCTGTGTCAGTGTTTCACCTGGTTTAACTGTATGAATCAGACTGAACACCTCCATAGGTTATAGTTGTCATGTTTCATTCTATATGATTTTTCAAAAGTGTTTCGTAACTCGCTGTTATCTGTTTTTAATGAAACTAATATGTTAAGTAACTTAGCCGAAAAGAAACCGAAATGAACTTTTGATAAAATAAGTTTTTATGGAGATGGATTTTTTGTTAGTTAAAGAGGGGGATTAAGGGTGGAGGAACATGTGAAAAAGGCTTTAGTAGAATGGAATGAAGAAATCAGTGATGTATTAAATGGGATAGAAAAAGAGTATGAAGAAGTTAAGCGTGATCTTCAGGTTTATTCCTATAAATTCAATATCACCAAGCAAGTTGTACAATCCACTATAAATGATGAAATTATTAGAAACATCCGCGAGCAATATCATAAACCTTTTGAACAAAAATTGAACGAATTGAAAGAATCTATAAAAGAGCTGGAAGAAAAGAGAAAGGTTTTCCAAATGTTTGTCGATAAAATTGAAAAGGTTAGTGAAAGAGAAGAAGGAAAACCGCAAATATCAGTCATATAAGGCAGCGAAGGCTAGGATAATCATAGCGACTCTACTATTCTATACACAACTACCATGGCAGCGAATATAACTGCTTTTTTTTGCTGGAATTGACAAAAAGCAGCCCCTTGTTTACCCCAACATCTACCAGGGTACACTATCCTATAAACAGGAAATGGGGGGATAAGATGTGGAATGCGGTCTTTTGGGGAGGGGTTTCGGGTTCTGCTGTCCTGCTTGGCGCACTAGCCGCTATCTTCATTCCGATAAAGAAAAACATCATTGGCTATATTATGGCTTTTGGTACAGGTGTATTGATTGGTGCAGCGGCATATGAGCTGCTTGCTGATTCGGTGAGTGATGGAGGAATCTGGCCGACTGCAATCGGATTCATAACAGGGGCCGCCGTGTTTACTGGCTTGGATTTTCTTGTTTCCAAAAAAGGTGCGGTTAAAAGGAAACGGTCCAATAATAGCTCTTCGAAAGAAGCGGGCCTGGCCATTTTTATTGGGACGGTGATGGATGCCATACCGGAGTCGATCATGATTGGCGCAAGCTTAATAAGCGGTGGCTCCGTAAGCTGGCTATTGGTCATTGCCATCTTCATCAGTAATATTCCGGAGGGGCTCTCAAGTACAACAGGTCTGCTCAAAAGTGGCTATTCCAGGAAGAAAATCATGCTGCTGTGGTTTTCCGTCCTGCTTATTTCGGCACTATCCTCGATGTCGGGCTATCTATTCCTCGATCATGCCCCGGACTATGTCCTGGCAGCGATGGCAGCATTTGCAGGCGGCGGAATCATCGCCATGATCGCTTCAACGATGATGCCTGAAGCATATGAAGACGGAGGACCGATCACGGGCATATTCACCGCGGCAGGCCTGCTTATCTCTTTGGTTCTGGATTCGATGTGATAACGAAAAGCTGAGATTGTCCCCTTGGAAGGAAAGGGGGCAATTTTTTTTTGTGAATTCTATCATAGAAGGAAATGTACAAGGAATCTATCTCGAAAAAGAATTGTTGGTGTTAAAATATCATTTCAAATCATACACTCTTCATATAGATTTCAGACATTGAGGAGATGTTAGAAATGAACTTCGAGATGCAAATAGCGAATATGCTGGCTGATAATATAAATGGTTTCATTACATTCGTCCGGGAAAATCATGAAAATAAAAACAATTGCCTTTGTTTAAATAGAGATAAATTGTATCAATTAAAACTTCTTGTTGAGGAGTTTAAGTTTCAAGTATTGGCAGATGAACTTAAACGAATCAATCGGTTTACATGGGATGAAAACTACACGCATTTATTAGTTGATAGATTCAGGAAAGGGATGGGGATCATCGAAGAGTACGTTGAAAACAACTACAGTGACTTATTCATTTTTACCGCTAGACTTTACACATTGAATAGCCTCAGCTTATTATTTTGCAAGGAGGAAGAATCGGGCACAGTCTTCCGCGAATAAAAGAAGAGCACATATTATCGTATATAATATGTGCTCTTCTTTATTTCACTATAGGGATAGCTGACCAAAAGATTCTCATTCTTTTATATGCTCCGAGCCCGATCTTATTTGCTTGGCATCGTAGAGATATATTGTTTGACTACTTCATAAACATATTCTTGATTGGCTGCTGCTGTATTAGGGTTATATTTACCGCCATTCACTTTATTATTGGATAGCACTCGTATACCTAAGAAGGGCACATCGTAAGCTTTGGCAATTTGTGCTGCCGAGGCTCCTTCCATTTCTTCTACAGATGTACCATATTTCGTATGGAACCACTTAATCCGATCCACTTCATTATTCCAAACGTCTGCAGAACCGATAGTACCATCGACAACCTTACCTTTTGTGTAGGTATCTTTAACTGCATGAGCAGCCGCGAGTAAATCCTTATCTCCCTCGTAGTAGCGTGGTTTTTCAGCATTAGGATCTTCTCCGGCACTTCCTTTAGAAGCCATTAGGTCCATCGGTTTCCATATAGTTGGATCAATTCCTTGGTTTTCAGTTTTATCTTCTGTTTTTAATGAACCTAGGTTTACCGTTCTTTTTCCTAAAACAATATCAAAAACGTTTAAACTTGGATCATGACCGCCTGATGTGCCTTGATTGATGATGGCGATAGGGTTATATCTTTCTATAGCCAATGCTGTAGCGGCAGCTGTGTTTTCCATCCCTTTACCTGTTTTTGCAACGATTACAGGGTAATTGTCTAAAGTTCCAATGTAAAATACAAAATCTCCTGATTTTTCCTCTTTAACATTTTTTAACTTTTTCGCAAAATTTTCAGCTTCGATTGGCATGGGACCTTGAACGATTATAGGCCTTTGAGCCTTTTTTTCTGCCGTTTCATTTTTGGGAGCAGAACTGCAAGCTGCAATCATCGACACGAAAAGTAAAGTAATGATTCCTAATAACGAGTACTTTTTTAACCTGTTTTTTCTCATATAAACTCTCCTTCAAACAAATTATCTGATCGTTTTGATACACTCGTAGTTTTGGTCTAAAGAAAAAGGTCCAGAACGGCAGAATGATTTTTGCCTTCTAGACCTACGAAAGTCAAAGTATAGATAATTAAGCAAACAATGAAGCGAATGCTAAATCATTAGCTGCCAAAAAAAAACGGGCAACCGAATACTTTAACTCGTAGTCTAGTTCTTTAACTGGGAACCAGGTAGAAACGCTCAGACCATATTTCCGAGCATATATGAGTAATGATATGTACGATTATTACTTTGCTAATATAACAAATAAATAATAGATAATCAATGAAAAAAAGTGAACATTAAATTAAAAATATTATTTAATGTTCGTATTTAGGGTAGTGATCTCTTTGTAATTGTTGATTTTTTTCATATTTAAAGGTTTATTGTGAAGTCTTAAATCATTTCTTAGACAATCATTTAAATCCGGTTTGAAAGTTTTGCAAATCGATAGTGATCCTCAGATGAATTTAACTAAAAAATGGGATTTTATGCTAAATTAATAAAGATACTGAATTTTTAATTTTTTAGTTAATAAAATAACTACAGATGAGGAGGTTATTTATGAAGGCGTATTTCCCTTTATATTCTTTTATAATATCAATTGCTTTAGTGGTGATTGGGGTTTTCATGCTAATTGATAATACAGCTGTTTTTCGATCGATTATGATAGTTGGAACAATTTCAGCACTGCTTTTAGCGTATTTCAGTGAAAAAGGTAAATGGAGGAGTCTGTCTTTTGGTTTTACTATTTTAGTTAGCATTGTGTATTACATTGGCGTTGAATTTATCGGGTTTTTGTTTCGAAGCGGTGGTTTCGGAAATTGAATTCCATCGTAAAAAAGAAGCGTAAAGTATACAAAGACTAATAGGTGCAGAGAGCTGCACCTATTTATTCGTCCATAACAGGATAGAAAAAGCGATTAATAAAGTGATCGTTTTTAGCATTGCCTTCCACTTTGATGATACATCTAACCATGTCAAAACAATGCCTACCATTATTCCAATAGAAAAAAGCACGCCGCTAATCACTTTCATCCATGCAATTTCAAAAATTGGTTCGACTAACAAGAATACGCAACCGAGTGTCACTAAACCAATCGTAGAGATAAAACGCTTACTCGTAAAAGTAGTCTTCACATCATTTCGTTCTTCTTCTGACATCTTTTTATACTCCCGCCACATCATGAAGGCCGGAATCCCTAACATTAAAACTAATCGTACGATTGCATCTATATTCATTAAGTCCTCCAGAAATTACAAGCTACCATCCATATACGATTGTTCCTGGTAAAAGTTTCAACATCTAGATTGGGAGCAAGCTGGAAGGACATTCCTCATAATGACTAACTATGCCGTTATACCCCTATAGATCCAATTGTTTAAGGGGTATTATCATGTCAAAAAGGAGAAAAAATTCTGAAGATGAAATGGCTTAAAGAAGTTCGCGGAATGCGGCAGTGTGCAAGGCTTTGTCAGGATTTATCATGATCGACCAGGGTTATGACTACATTTCCCTTTTTATGTCCTTTTTCTACATATCTATGAGCCTCGGGAATTTGCTCCAGCGGGTAGCGTTTATCAATGACCGATTTTATTTTTTCGGTTTCGATAAGCTCCTTGAGGAGTAATAAGTCTTCCGTAAGTACCTTTGCTATCCCTTGTCCTTCAACAGACACGTATCGTCCGTTCGGGGTCAGAGCTTTCTTGCAAGTGGCCTTCGAACTTTTCCCGACTGCATCAAAGATGATGTCATATCGCTCATTCCTTTTCGAAAAATCCTCTTCCGTATAATCAATTACCTTATCGGCTCCCAACGATTTCACCAATTCAAAATTGGCGGCACTGCATACTCCGGTAACTTCTGTCCCAAAGTATTTGGCAAGCTGTACCGCCGAAGTCCCTACCGAACCGGATGCACCGTAGATGAGGACTTTTTGTCCTTCCTGGATATTGCCTTTTCTGAAAAAATGCAGGGCTGTCGTTCCTCCAAAAGAAATGGCGGCGGCTTCCTCATAGGTCACATTGACAGGCTTAATTGCCATTGCCCCGTCTTCAGGTAAGCATGTGTATTCGGCATGGGCACCAAAATTCATTCCAGTCATGGCAAAAACCTGGTCGCCTTTTTTGAATTTTTTCACATTCCTCCCCGTTTCCTCTATCTCCCCGGCCAGCTCCACTCCCAGTATTGATTTTCGCGGTTTTCTAAGACCCAAGAAGATTCGCATCGGCAGCCATAGCAAGAAAGGGCTCTTGAAACTCCGGACTCTTATGTCCCCTGAAGCCACTGTTGCCGCATGGACCTTTACCAGTATTTCGTTATCATTGGGAGAAGGCTTTGCTACTTCTTTGAGTTCCAGTACATCGGGTGAACCGTATTTTGTGCATACCATTGCTTTCATAGCGAGCCTCCTTAATTTTTTGATTCAATCTTTTAATACTATGATAGAAGCTGTAATATAAAACTACATGTAAGCGAAACGGAAGAAACTTTTGAATGAATGCTTAAAAGCATTAGGTATTTGTCCGGCATCGGTCAGGGGCAAGTGTCTCGCTGAGCGGTCGAAATCCAAGGGACATTCTATAAGACAAAGGAGCTAAAAGTATGACCATTAACGAAAGACCGAGAAGAATAGTTTTAGATTTAGCCGTTACTTTAGATGGATTTATTGAAGGGCCGAAAGGAGAAGTTGACTGGTGCATTATGGACCCTGAAATGGGGTTCATTGATTTCTTAAATGATATTGATACAATTTTTTATGGGAGAAAGAGCTATGATTTATGGGGACAATATACTCCAGAAAATGAGGTATCCGATACTGAAAAAGAAATGTGGAAATTAGTACATGGCAAAGAAAAATTCATGTTTTCCAAAACAAAAAAAAGCACGGATAATAAAGTAACAATCATTAATGATAATATTGTTGAAGAAGTAAACAAATTAAAGAAAAAGCCTGGTAAAGACATCTGGCTTTATGGCGGGGCAAGTCTAATTACATCTTTTATAAGATTTGGGCTGGTTGATGAATTTAGGTTATCTGTTCACCCTGTTGTTTTAGGGGAAGGAAAACCTTTGTTTATTGACATGAAGGAGAGATTGAAACTAAAACTGGTTGATACAAAAAGATTTTCCTCTGGCGTTGTTCAACTTTGCTATCATCTTAATGAAGAGTAATTGCCAAGGTAATTCACGAGTAAAACCCCAAAACTCACGAGTAAATGCTTAGAATTCACGAGTAAAACCCCAAAACTCACGAGTAAATGCTTAGAATTCACGAGTAAATCCCCAAAACTTACGAGTAAAACCATAAATAGGAATCCATACTGACGTGTGGATCCCTTTTTTTATACCTTTTGCCATTTATAAATTATAAAATGTAATATATATATTGCAAAAGGTGAAATAAATCATATAATAAGAGTAAGCAATGGAATTAAATGGAGGGCGATCGACGATGGATTTATTTAAACGAACGAAAAAGATCAAGGATGAGCGGGTTGAGCATGTAAGAAATAAAATTTATAAAGAAATGTATCACGTCATCTTGGCCATTTGCCTGGTGAGTGCACTTTTCAAACTATATAAATATGGTGCAGGCAGCGGGGAGTTATATCTGGAATTCGTGATCATCGTTGCAGGAGGGCTGTATTACTTAGCTCGTTCCATTTTCTTAGGTGTACTCTGGGATGAAGTGGAAATGCATGACCGGACTAGTAAAACACCGATGAGCAGGAAGACAATTTTTGGCACAGTTGCTTTAGCCCTCATCATCGCTATAATTTTGGGGGTGAATAGTGCTGTATCCTATGCGGATAGCAGTTCCCAGGGTCTATGGTATTTTGTATTGGTATCGTTTGTTTCAGTTCTAATCTATTTGCCGATTTTACTTCTGTTTTTTGGTGGTATATACTTGCTAGCGAAGAAAATCGGAATGAAAAATAGCGAAGATAATAAGAAATTGTAGGTGCGAATCCTTTGAAAAATATAAAACTGAAGCTGGCGAGAGTAGAAAAGGACTTGTCACAAGATGAACTGGCCAAGATTGTCGGCGTTTCCAGGCAAACGATAGGATTGATTGAATCCGGGAAGTATAATCCCTCATTGAGTTTGTGCGTGGGTATTTGTAAAGCATTATCGCGTACATTGGATGATTTGTTTTGGGAGGAAGACTGATTAGGGGTATCCATTGACTTGGATATCTTTTTTTTTAGGAATTTATCAACAAAAAATGGGGGAAGGTATAGGTGGAGCTGTAAGCAAAAATCTAACATTCGAGAGGGATGGTATGATGGATCGTACAATCGGTTACTTACGTGAGATATTGTCTAACTATACAGACCAATATCCTGAAGCGCAGGAAATTTATAATAAAATCAAAAGCGGACACTTTCATTCAGAAGAAGAGCTCGTCAATAAGCTAAGTGGTAAAGAAGCCAGACTCCTTAACCATATTCTTCCTCAAGAAATTAAGCATGCAAAGGAAGTCAGTGATACGGAACGGGTCTCTCAATTGTCGGAAGTATACGAACTGATTATTATATAATGAAACCTTGTCCATGGTGACCATGGACAAGGTTTTGTTGGTTTTTTTAATCCATTTCGCTAAGTGAATCCATATGGCTGGCTATCATGGCGATGATCGTGCTAGCTTCTTCCTTGCTGAAAATGAAATTTGTTTCATCCTTTATCAGGTCATCATCCGCTGTCCGAATCCGATTGATCCGTTTCAGCACTCCATCACCCGTTTCCTGCACAATCCCGAATTGATAGGTGACCTCCACTTCATTATCCTGGATATAGGCGGTCACTTCAGGCGTTTCCCAATCTACATCGATTTCGTATATATCGGAATCTCCGCCGCCGTCTGAATCATATGATTCATCATATTCATCATCCAGTTCATATTCATAATCGGTGTCATCCTCTTCCAGATAATTATGGAAGCTCTCATGGACAGCATCGACGATATCTTCAATATCTGAAAGGATCACCTTGCTAATCTGCCCTAAATCCGGCTCGAAGGATTCCATATAAAATTCCTCATTATGTGGATCAAAAAACAGCGTGGAAAAGTAATCCCTCTCATTGTCATCTAGCTCTGTATAAAATTCGATGCGTGGATGCTTAGATCCGCGTTCCACGATCATGCTGCCATTGCGGTCATATTTTTCACAAATTGATTTAAGATGATCCTGCAATTCCCCGCTTACTCTGTCAAACCATTCTAATGACATCCAACATCCACTTCCTTTCGTGATTATTATTTCCCGGAAAAAGAGAACATGACGTGCCATTTAAAGCCAAATGCAATTTAACTTCGCCAAAAAAATAATGAAACTTGTCAGTTATAAAAAAGTAATTTAAAGAGAAGATAAAATGAAATGAATTTCAAATATAAAAAACGGCTTAAATGTCCCCCGTATTTATGGATGGAAAAAGCTAAGGAATCTTTACCTTTTATGATTTATTTAGCAGGCTCTATATAGAAATAAACTCCAGTTTCAGTGTCGATTGTAGGACTTACCTCACTAGTTTGTGTTTTAACGATAGGGCTTTGTTCTTTACTTAATCCGGTATAAATTGTAATGTTCTTTCCTGATTGTGTTTTTGTTCCATATTTTTTGACTTTTCCATTCTTAACAAGTACATCTTGATCTAATACAGTGTTGAAATTGGAGAACGGAACTTATGCTATCCGATACCCCGGTTTTACCGTTTCAAATGGAAATGCAGGTTACGATTTGCATTACATCTAACGGCGTGGAAAAAACAAAATGAATCTTTGAACCTGACGGCCAGGTAAATATGCCGCTTTAATTTTTGGCGATGTAACAGTCAAATTATCATTGAAAGTCAAAACTAATATACCGATAAAAAGCTGCTCAAATGATGGGCGGCTTTTTATTCGTTTTCCTGAAGAAATTTCAAGACCATGCTACTTTCATCCCGAAAAAGTTTATATAGAGTGTGAAGGGGGGTGAGTGGCATGGCAAACCAGATTCCAGTATCAAGTACGTTGCGGATTGATTTTGAGACGGGGTTAAATGAAAATGGGGCTCTTGTTTTCAAGCGGAGGTCATTTTCGAACATCAAGGTTGAGGCAACGGCGGACCAGCTATTTTCGACAGCTGTTGCAATCGCAAGCGTGCAGAATTATCCAATGGGGGAAGTGACTCGAGTGGATACAAGTTCATTGATTGGTTAATCGACTTTTGGAAAGATGTCGGAAGAGGGGGGAGGTGATTTGAAATGGCTAAAGTACTGGAAATGATTTTCGTTACGGAGGAAGGGAAGACAGCGACGATTTCCGTTGATAATCCGAAGCCGGTCAATGTTAATACGATTAAACTGGCAATGGAACAACTGATTGCGGGGAATGTGTTCGTTGCATCTTCCGGAGGTTTCGTCGATTTGAAAGCAGCGCGAATTGTCGAGCGGAATGTCGAGGAAGTGGAACTGATCTAACGAACGGTAAGGGCATCTTTTTAGGACACCCAGGAAGAGAGGTGAATTACAAGTGGATCAAATCCTGCCATTTGTCAGTGATATTGGGTTCCCGATCATTGTTACCCTTTATTTGCTTCATAGGATTGAAACAAAATTGGATACTTTGAATGAAACCCTTGTAGAGCTGCCAAATCGCTTGCGAGAAGGGATTCCGAAGTCTGGTTAAGGAAAAGCGGGGAGCATCATGAGTGATAACATTCATGATGCTTTTCCTAATTGAAATGGAAAAGTTTTAATAGATTCTAGTTTTATTTACAAACTATCGGGTATACATAAAACTGTAGCTAGTTCATGAAAAATCCAAATAATAAGGAGGAGTTTTAATGACTAACAACAATGGAAAAATGAGCAGGGAAGAAGCAGGGCTTAATGGCGGGGAAAAAAGCCGCCGTTAATATAGAATGAAAAATCAAGTAGAACTAATAAATGACCGGGGGAATGAATCATTCCCTCGGTTTCTTTATGTTATTCAACCATTGTCCCATAGAGATGCCCATCACAGCACATTGCAAAGAGTGCTTGGTGTAATTGAGTTTCAAAGGACAGAGATCATAAGTATTAAGGGTAGGTACCACTTATATACCAGTTACTGATATAGAACTTGCTTCGGATTGGTATGTAGGTAAATTGGGTGCAGTGTTAAGTTATAAAGATGAAGACAAAGCAATTCTTAATTTTGCAAACCAAAGTATTTTTCTTGTTAAATCTAAAGAAAACCAAAGCTCCAATTTTTATGATATTTACGGTGAAGAACACTTTTCTATGACATTTGAAGTTAATGGGTTAAACGCTTTAAAAGCTGTTCGTCAAGATTTGATCGAAAAAGAAATAAAAGTTGGAGGAATTGAAAACAGAGGTCACACGGGGAGAAACTTTGTTTTTTATGATTTAGATGGTAATAAATTTGATGTATGGAGTGAATTAAGTCCAATATTCAAAGAAAAATATCTAATCTCGCGATAAAAAATATATACTCTTCATGAGCTAACAGGCGCGTTACTTCAGGAGCTGATCAGCAGCTCCTTTTCTTTATGCAACGATCGGGGCAGGATGGTTTAATAAGAAAAACTGGGCTATATATCACATCTGACACATACTGCGACATAAATGGGAAAAGATAAAAAAAGACTGTTTAATCATACAGTTCTAGTTTTTTATTTGATATTTCTTCTTTAACTAAAGGGGGCTTTAATTGTATTTGGGCGCTAAACTTCAGTTTTATTGTGCTTTTCGGTTATAATGGAGTTGGAAGTCTTCATTTACGATTATGAAGGCCCGAATTTTATATTATCTGAGGTCAGTATACCTTACATCAAAGGAGTTTATTCATAATGCATGTGCTACAAAAAACGCAAAAAATAGTTCGCTATCAGAATCAACAAGGAAAAATACATTACGGTATTGTTGAGGATGAGATGATATTACAACTGTCTAGCAGTTTTGCTGAACTTGTCAACAAGGAAATAAAGTATGACGGGGTAGAGCTGAAATATAGTGATGTAAAAATTCTGGAACCTGTAAAACCTTCGAAAGTGGTTAATTTCGGCTGGACATATGCAGGTCATGCAAAGGAAACAGGGGGAGAGGCAAACCTTGTAGAACCATTTCTATTCCTAAAGCCATTATCTTCGCTTATTGCAGACAAGGAGAAAATCATCCTTCCACCAAACGATCTATCCAACCAAGTGGAACTTGAAGGGGAAGTAGCCCTGATCATTGGAAAGCGCGGAAAAAACATCAAAGAAGAAGATGCGCTTGATTATGTGTTTGGTTGCACGATATTTAATGACGTCACAGCAAGAGATCTTACAAAAAAAGATCCACAGTTTACGCGGGGCAAAGGATTTGATACATTCGGACCTTTGGGGCCGTGCATCGTTACCGGGGTAGATCCTACAAATTTGAGAATTGTGACCACACTAAACGGCCGCGTTGTCCAAGACGGGAATACTAATCAAATGTCTCTAAGCATTCCGTTTTTAATCAGCTGGCTTTCGCAGGTGATGACGCTGGAGCCAGGTGACATTTTGGCTACGGGTTCACCATCTGGCAGCTGCCCGATTAAATCGGGGGATGAGGTCGTTGTTGAAGTCGAGAACATTGGTCGATTAACTAATGGTGTTCAGTAAGATTTGCCAGCATTCTTAATAACCAAGAATGATCAATCCTTTTTATAAAAGAATAATCCAATTAAATAGTATAAGGGCATGTTTTGATCAATCAAAACATGCCCTTTCTATTTTTTTATTCATTTATCAAGGTTTCTTGTATTAATTTGATCAAACTTTATTTCAGGGCTACAACCTCAATTATAGTGAAGTTCTTTTTGCTTATTAATGAAGTATAACAACATGCTTTGGTTCTTTTTATAAGGCTGTTTTCACATACTTTGTTGCTATTTACCAGGTAGTGAGTTGTGGTTGATTTCCCCTCCAGATGCTCGCTT